>CAJUIO010000055.1 GCA_910586025.1 uncultured Lachnospiraceae bacterium | reverse complement strand
TTACTTCATCTGTTCTTCCTGCTTCTTGATCATTCTACGAACCATCTCGCCGCCGATAGAACCTGCTTCCTTGGATGTTAAATCACCGTTGTAGCCTTCCTTCAGGTTAACACCAAGCTCAGAAGCAACCTCAGTTTTGAAACGATCCATAGCTGCCTTAGCCTCAGGAACTTCTACTCTATTAGATTTGCTGCTAGCCATCTTTTTCACCTCCGTTATTATTTTTGACTTTCTCAAGTCATCTATCCTTCAAGATAAGCTTTGCGGTCGCTTATCCTGAAGTGTTATGTTCATTCAAAGCTTCTCGCGATCACTTATCTTGTTCATAGTATTAACGGTGGCAAAAAAATTATGTTGGTAAGTTTTACCTTAAAAGCTCCTCAGCTTGTCGTCCGCTTCATCCGCGTTTTTTTCAATTTCCTTTATAATAAGATAGTATCCGTAGGAAGGGTTCACCTCCACAAAAACCCTGTCGCCGGCTTTATGTCCAAGCAGCGCTTTGCCTATGGGCGATTCCACGCTCACAAGACCTTCGAGAGAGTTTCCCCGCATGGTGGTAACAAGCTTGTAGGTTTCCTCAAGACCGTCCTCCTCAAACTCCACCTTTACTCTGGTGTTCATTCCTATCTCGTCTTCCCTGGAATCATCGGGAATGATCTCAGCCGTTTTGATCATTCGTTCCAGAAAACGGATCCGGCTTTCATTTTTATTCTTTTCTCTCTTCGCAGCGTAATATTCAAAATTTTCGCTTAAATCTCCCTGCGCCCTGGCTTCCTTGACTGACTCGAGAAGCTTTGGCCGGATAACCAGCTTCCTCTCTTCGATCTCCGCCTCCATGGCCTCAATATCCTTTTTTGTTAACTGGTTAAACATTTCCTCTCATCTCCACCTTCCGGCTTTATTTCCGATCCCCATGCCTCCGGCTTCCAGCTGAACCGTCACAAGCTTTCTGCAAAGATACTGGATCAGGTCCTTCCTCGTAATGATTCCGATGAAACGCTTTCTGTCGTCAATGACCGGCACAAAATTCTGATTCATGGCTTTATTCAGCAGATCCTCCATATTCACATCCACGTCCACCGGCTCATTGTCCCACCTGCGTCTCACTTCCATGACAGAAATATCCTCCGCCGCTTTCAGAGACAGATTGTTTCTGTCCTTGATACTCCAAAGCAGGTCGCCCTCTGTCAGAGTTCCCACATAGTGGCCGTCGGTCCTGCTGATGATGGGAACCGCCGCAAACCTGTGGTGCTCCATCTTCTCAAGAGCCTGCCTGAGGGAATCCGTGTCGTAAATATATGCCACTTCCTCTTTCGGTGTCAAAAAAAATAAAATATTCATTTGTCCTACTCCGGCTTACTGATTGAAAACAATCTTTTCAGCCAGTTCATCCCTGACCTTCCTTCCTTTCAAATATTCCACTATGGCAAGACCAAAGTCCACCGCGCATCCCATTCCTCTCCCGGTGATGATCGTCCCGTCCGTAACTGCGGGCTCAGTAACGATCTTAGCTCCCTCCAGCTCCTTCTCAAAGCCGGGATAAGCGATCGCGCTCTTTCCCTTCAGATGTCCTCTGTGCCCCAGAATCGAGGGAGCGGCACAGATTGCGCATACCAGCCTGCCGTCCGCCGCAAACGCATCCACCTGACGCATCAGAGCCTCGCACTCCTCCAGCTTCCTAGTTCCCGGCATTCCTCCCGGAAGAACGATCACATCCGCCTTATCAAAGTCAACCTCCGAAATAAGCCTGTCAGTCACAACCGGAATTCCGTGGGACCCTGTCACGGTCTTATCCTCCATAACAGAGACCATCTCCGTATCCACATCCACTCTCCGCAGCAGATCCACAACGGTCAGCGCCTCTATTTCCTCAAAACCTGTTCCAAAAAAAACACATACATTTCCCAATGTCAACCCCTGCCTTTCACAGCCGCCCGTGCGGCCCTTTATTTTTTACTATTTTACCATAAACACCCTTTATTTCCAATGAATGAATTATTAATATTTATGAAAGATCTGTGAATTTCGTAAATTCTTCTTTTCACCTGGAAAGCGCAGTTTTATAATGATAATGTCAAAAGCCCTGGCTGCGGAGCATGCCTGGCAGTTTGCGCAGCCAGGGCTTTTGACACCCGAATTCTGTAATCATTACTATTATAAGGAGACTTTCATGGAAATCGAACGCAAATTCACCATTACCGCCCTGCCCGGCGACCTTGCCGCACATCCCTGCCTTGTCATCGAGCAGGCCTATCTGAACACGGATCCCGTGATACGGATCCGGCGGCAGAATGACGAATATTACCTGACCTACAAAGGAAAAGGCCTCCTTGTCAGGGATGAATACAACCTTCCCCTGAACAAAGAAGCCTATGAGCATCTGCGAACCAAGGCAGACGGCAATATCATATCCAAAAAACGCTATCTCTTTCCTGTTGACCGTCCCGCTTTTGTCAGGGACTATGTACCGTCCGGAGCTATCCCGGCCCTCACCATAGAGCTGGATGTGTTTGAACCGCCCTTTGCGCCTCTGGTGATTGCGGAGGTGGAGTTTCCAGACGAGGAGATGGCGAAGGCCTTTATTCCTCCCGACTGGTTTCTTGAGGATGTGACCTTTGACCCGCAGTATCACAACTCCACGCTCTCCCGGAAAGTGTTCTAGGCGTTTTTCTTCTGCACCCTGCCGTACAGCCTGCACATGTCGTGAATCTTTGCGGCAAGCTCATCCGTGAGCGCGTCCTTTTTCATGCGCCATTTCCAGTTGTCGCCTAGAGTGGAGGGCGTGTTGATCCGCGCGCTGCTCCCAAGCCCCAGATAATCCTGAATGGGGATCACGGCCGTGTCGGACACGCTGGAAAGGGCCGCCCGGATGAATTCCCATTCTATCTCCTTATTGGAACGGATATTCAGATACTTTTTGGCAAAGCTCTTATCCTTTCTCCCGATGACATCCAGCCATCCCAGGGTGGTGTCGTTGTCGTGGGTTCCCGTGTAAACCACGGAGTTTGACGTGTAATTATGCGGCAGATAGTCGCTCTCCTCCCTGGAATCAAAGGCAAACTGCAGAATCTTCATGCCGGGATACCCAGTTCTTTTCACCAGCTTCAGAACCGTCGGAGTCAGGAACCCGAGATCCTCCGCAATCACTCTCTTATTCCCCAGCTTTTCCTTCATGACCTTAAACAGGTCGTAGCCGGGCCCCTTTTCCCAGTGGCCAAACTCCGCCGTGGCATCCCCGTAAGGAATAGAGTAGTATTCGTCAAATCCGCGAAAATGGTCAATCCTCACCACGTCATACAGCTCAAAGCAGTAAGCGATCCTGCTCATCCACCACTCATAGCCCGTCTCCTTGTGGTAATCCCAGCGGTACAGCGGATTTCCCCAGAGCTGCCCCGTAGCGGAAAAGGAATCCGGAGGACAGCCTGCGACCCCCAGCGGGGTGCAGCTCTCATCCAGCTGGAACAGGGCCGGATTCGCCCAGGTATCGGCGCTGTCAAACGCCACGTAGATGGGAATGTCCCCAATAATTTCAATTCCCTTATCGTTTGCATACTTTTTGAGCTTCGTCCACTGACGCTTGAAGAGATACTGCTGGAATTCGTAAAACAGTACCTGATCCTTCAGTTCTTCCCGGTATCTGCAAAGAGCCTCCTCCTGCCTTGTCCTGATATCGTCGTCCCACTCCGCCCAGCTCGATCCGTCCAGGGAATCCTTGATCGCCATATACAGCGCATAATCGGAAAGCCAGCTCTTATTTTCCTCCACAAAGGCCTTAAATGCGCCGTTCTCCGCTATCTGGCTGTTTTCAAAGGCCTTATACAGGATTTTAAACCGGGTGCGATATATTTTCTCGTAATCTACATATTCCTCCTGCGTACCGTAATCACATTCGCAGTCCTCTCTCTCAAGAAGGCCATCCTCCACCAGCTGCTCCAAGTCAATGTAGTAGGGATTTCCCGCAAAGGTGGAAAAGGACTGATACGGGGAATCCCCGTAGCCCGTAGGTCCAAGCGGCAGAATCTGCCAGTAGGTCTGTCCCGCCTTCACAAGAAAATCCACGAAATCATACGCTTCCCTTGAAAAAGTACCGATTCCGTATCGGGAAGGAATACTGGAAACCGGTAATAAAATTCCGCTTGCTCTCATCTGTATCTCCTATCAGTTTGATACTATAAAAATACCATTTAGCAAACGTTTTTTCAAGACTGCAGCGCCATATTTTCCACTCTTGCCATTGCTTTTTTTACAGGGGGCAGCATGAGGATGAGCACCGTCACGATCCCCTCCGCCGCAATAAAGGAATAGTTGTAGGCTATGGGGTAGATTGCCGCAAGGGAGGAGGGAAATGTCTCCGGCATGTAATCCATCCAGTAAAGGTAGCCTCCGATGGTGTGGAACAGACCTCTCACCGCTATGGCAAACACATATCCCTTTATCAGTCCGCCGGGTTTTTTACAGAAAAATCCAGACAGGCCAAGAGCGGCAAAAGCGAGAATGTAGTCCAGACAGGCCTGAAGCGGGGAGAGAATATAGCTTCCCCCGTCCTGCATAAACTGCAGAAAGCCGTAGGCAAAGCCCGCCGCAAGTCCCACCCTCGGTCCGTACCAGAAGCCGATGAGCGTGACAAAGAGCATGGAGCAGAGCGTCACCGACCCGCCCCAGGGCATGGGAATAAGCCTGACATAGGAAAAGGCAAACCCCAGGGCAACAGCGGCAGCCGAAAAGGTAAGCTGTCTTGCTGAGAACCCCTTTCTCCTTCCGGAATTCTCTGTGCTCTCCCTGCGCCTTAAAAAGGCGGTAAGCAGAACGAGCGATACTATGATCAGAACCATGGCAGCCACTCCGCCTGCAGCCAGTGAATAATATCCGTCCTCCGAGTTCAGAAAAAATGACATAAAAAAACCTCCTTGTAATCCGTCACAGGAGGGGCTTTTTTCCGTTGACGCAGCTTCCCTGCCTCGCCCTGGCTCCACTTAAAAGGAGCGGCGGCAAAGCCTGCGTAAACATCAGCTTCCCTACGCCGGTATTATCCGGGTCAGGTAATGAGGGTCAGACCTTTCGGTCAATCTCAGCAAAAGCACCCCTAGCGATCTATTTTTACTTGTATCAGATTTACAATACGTCCCGGCGGCAGATTTGTCAACAGATTTTTTAAAAGCCGCCGTCCGCAGGGAAGCATTGAGGCCGGAAGGCGGAAGCGGCGGCGGATGTCCGGCCCCAGCGCTCTCTGCCCCGCCTTCTCACAAAATGATTTCCTCCGACAGGCAGAAGGAATATATAATTTTCTCCTCCACCCGCTTCCCCGTAAGCCGAAAAAGCGCCTCCGCATAGTACTCAAGCTGCACCTTGTAGCGGTCAATCAGCTCCTGCGCCGTCTTCACTCGGTCGGTCTTGTAATCCGCCACCGCGATATGATCCCCTTCCTCAAAAAAGACATCAATAATTCCCTGAATCAACACCATTTCCGTCTCGGGGAAGCCGGGATTAAGACGGTCTGCGGGAAGCCCGAGAACAAAGGGCTGCTCCCTGTGAAGCTTACCCTCTGACGCGGCACGGATCATTCTCTGCGCAAGCGGCGTCTCAAGGAACCGCACCAGCTTTGGTGCGGACACAGACTTACGCCATTCACCGGAAAGCTTCCCGCCCCGTTCCATCCCCTCCATCTGGCGAGTGATCTCCCGCCTCCGTTCCTGCGTATCTCCAAGATGCAAAAAGCTCTTAAAATCAAGAAGCTCCATCACCTTGTGGTAGGCGCTTCCCCTGTCGCTCCCGGTCATTCCCTCCTCCTTTCTGATAAAGGAAGGAATATAGGGAACCACCTCCGGCTCCTCAAAGAGCTCTCTCGTGAACGCCCTGTCCGTCACAAGGCTGCCTCCCTGTGCGCCTTCGGAAAGTTCCATTGACCGATCCGGTAAATGAGAACCGGAAGCCTTTTTCAATTCTGACACCGTGGTCTTTACAAAAAGCTCCTTCAAATACTCATAAGGATACCTTCTCCGGAATTTTTCCAACAAATGTGTCATCACATCATTGTCTGTCCCGGACAACAGAAGCCTCCGCTTTGCCTCGTCGGCCCGGAAGGCATCCGCCATATCCGCCAGAAGCACGTCACCCGGAGACACGAATTCCGCCTCCCGCAGGCAGGGCAGTATAAAGTCCAGAAAGCTTGCCGCGCCTGCCAGCGTAAAGAAGGGAACCTTCGTTGTGTCAGCTCCTCCCCTGTCAAACACTTCACGGGATTGCGCCTTCCCGTCCTCCGATCCTCTATCCCGCCCGGCAGCTGCCTGGTCAAGCTCTTCTCTCAGCTTCTCACCCTCAGGCACAGTCGCAGTCAATATCAGCTTTTCCCTGGCCCTTGTCATCGCCACATAGAGAATGCGGAGCTCCTCCCCGAGAGCGTCCAGACGCAGCTTGACCGCAATGGCGCTTTTCCGGAGAGTTCTGCCCAGGACCCTTCTTTCGCTGTCAATATAGTCCACACCGATCCCCATATCCACGTCAGCGATCAGACGGCCGGTGGTGTCCTGCATATTGAATTTCTTGGACAGCCCCGCCACAAAGCAGACCGGAAATTCCAGCCCCTTGCTCTTGTGGATGCTCATGATCCGCACCACGTCCGCATTTTCATCCAGAATATCGGCCTCCCCGTAATCCACCTGATACTTTTCGAGCTGCTCAATATACCTGAGGAAATGAAACAGCCCGTAATAGCTGGTGTTTTCAAAGGCAGCCGCCCTGGTAAGGAGCATTTCCACATTGGCCCGCCGCTGCTCCCCGCCCGGCTTTGCGGTGACATATTCCAGATACCCGGTGCCGGTCAGAATATCCTGAATCAGCTTGTGAATCGGCGTATAGCGGGCCCGGATGCGCAGTCTGTCTATCAGCTCCAGAAAATGTGCCGTCTTCTCATGACCGGAAAGCCTCTTACATGTCTCAAAGAGAAACTCTCCCTTTTCTCTCTTGCTCCGGATCAGGGCGGCCTCCTCCTCCTCAAAGCCCCCGAAAAAGGATCTCATGGTGCCGTAAAAGGGAATATCCTGCAGAGGATTGTCCACCACGTGCAAAAGCTGCAGTATCTCCCTGACCTCCGAGGCCCTGAAATACCCTGTTCTGGATGCCACATAGGCGGGAATCCCTTCCTTTTCAAAAATCTGCTTGAAATCCTCCGCCCAGCCCGCTGTAGTCCGCAGAAGAATCACCATGTCGCCATACCTTACCGGACGCAGGCTCCCTGTCTCCTTATCCGTGACCTGGAAGCTGCGGATCATCTCCCGGATTCTGCCTGCGATCACCGCCGCCTCCTGCTGCCTTGCGGACAGCCGGCTTTCCGCATCCTTTTCAATAAGGATGACCTGGGTATTGCCGTTTTCATACTCCGGATAGACCGCTCCCGGGTAGAGGGCCGCATCCTTGTCATACTCAACGCCTCCCAGCTCCCGGCCCATGATCCTGTAAAACAGGTCGTTCACACTATTCAGAACCTCTCTCCTGCTTCTGAAATTCTGGTGCAGGTCGATCCGCTGTCTCTCGGAATCCTCCATGGAATAGCTGTTGTACTTTTCTATGAAAAGCTCCGGTCTCGCCAGACGGAATTTGTAGATGCTCTGCTTCACGTCTCCCACCATGAAACGGTTGTAATTTCCCTCCTCCTCCCCGGATATGCTCTGCAAAAGCAGCTCCTGAACCAGATTGCTGTCCTGATACTCGTCGATGAGGATCTCGTGAAAATACTGCCTGTACTCCCTTGCCGCCGCAGTGGCGCTGCACTCTCCCCCCTGCCTTCGAATCAGAATATTCAGGGCAAAATGCTCCATATCGTGAAAATCAATCACATTCTCCCTGCGCTTTTTTTCATCCAGAAGCTCCTTGAAGCGCAGAACCAGCTTCATCAGCGTTCCAACGGGGCGCTGCGCCGTCTGCATACGCATAAGCGCCTGCTCCGGTGAAAAGAGAAAAAAGCTCTCTCTCAGCTCGTCCACCTTTTTTTTCACCTGGCCCCTAAGCTGCTTTGCCCTCTCCCGCATCTCCTCGCTGACACTCTCGTCCTTTTTCCCGGGAAGCCGTCCAAAGCTCAGGGTGCCAAAGCCCTCGCACAGTGCGGTGAAGCTCTCCCGGGAAGCCGTCCCAAGAAGCATTTCCCGCTCCTTCTCCAAAAGCTCCCCGTAGAACCAGGGACCGTCCGGAAGCTCCGCAATTCTGATCGCCTGCTCAAGAAGCCCGGCGCAGCCCTGCAGGCAGGCCCTAATGTACCAGACCAGATATCCGCACCAGCTGCTTTTCTCCATCTGCTCCATATCTTCGAGGGCGTAATCTCTGATCCTGTCCGAAAGCCATTCTTCCGGCCAGGGATAGCTCTGGGAAAATTCATACAGCTTTTCCAGATACTCTTCCAGCTGCCTGTCAT
The DNA here is from genome assembly GCA_910586025.1 of uncultured Lachnospiraceae bacterium. Taxonomy (GTDB): domain Bacteria; phylum Bacillota; class Clostridia; order Lachnospirales; family Lachnospiraceae; genus Suilimivivens. The sequence continues at coordinate 15,555 of CAJUIO010000055.1, read as the reverse complement.
TGCTTCCCCCTGTAAAATATTCCACACAGTCGAAGAATTCCTGATCCTTCTCCCCGTATTTTCCTTCCAGAAGCTCCCGGAGCACGTCCTGCTTCATCAGCTTCAGCTCACCCTCGTCCGCCACCCGAAAGCCCGGATCCAGACCGATATCATTAAAATTGTTGCGGATGATGAACAGGCAGAAGCTGTCAATGGTTGTGATCTGGGCGTTGTGAAGGAGCGATGCCTGTCTCTGCAGATGGCGGTTTTCCGGCTCCTCCTCAAGCCTTTTGTCAATAGCACGGCTGATCCTCTCCCGCATCTCAGATGCCGCCGCCTTGGTGAAGGTCACCACAAGGAGCCTGTCTATATCCACCCTTTCCGTCTCATCCGTGACCATCTTTATGATCCGCTCCACAAGGACCGCCGTCTTTCCGGAGCCTGCTGCCGCACAGACCAGTATATTCCTGCCGTGAAGGTCGATCACCTTCTGCTGGCTCGGTGTAAAATTCACTGCCATGGATCCGCTCCCCCTTCCGCCTCCTGCCGCGGGTCGTCCTGCTCCCGCGCGATTCCTTCCTGCATTTTCATAAAGATCTCATCCTCTGTAAGCTTTGGAAGAAACCGCATCTCATAGCCTCTTATCTTTTCGTCAAAGCCGCAGATTCCCCTGTAATCACAGTAAGTGCAGGCGCTTGAAGCTCCTTCCATACAGGGATTGACCGCAATATTTCCCTCGAGGATCTCCCGTCCCGTCTCCCGGATCTTTTCCCTCACAAAATCCGATACAATCCGGTAATTCTCCCTGGAGATCACGCTGGACGCTGCCGCAAGGCTCCCGTCCTTTTTCCGCTCCACAGGGACAAGAAGGGACTTTCCCGTGAAGTCATGATCCAGCATGTGGATCACCCTCTCGTCATCGCTGACCACTCCGGTGGTCCGAAGCTCCCGAAGCAGCTTTTCGCCGATCTCCTCCGCCGTCATCTCCTTTTCCTCCTTTATCATGGGATCGCTCACATGATAGTAAAGGAGTGCCGCCGGGACGATCTCCTTATCCGGATGCTTCCTTCTCTCTATCTCGGCCGCCACATTCATATAAACCACCAGCTGCAGCTGCAGGCCGTAATACAGCGCCGCAAGATCAAATTTCTTATTTCCGGACTTATAGTCGATCACCTTCACATACACATGGTCCTCGTCCTCACAGGTGTCGATTCTGTCGATCCGTCCCCTAAGCTTCATTTTTTCCTCGTTGGTCAGAGCGATATTTACCGCCTCGAGCTCCTCCACTCTCGAAAAGGACATCTCAAAGTGGGAAGGCGCAAAGGAGCCTCCCCGCAGCTGGCTTCTCAATGTGCGTATGGTCCGCCTCAGAATGCGGTAAATCCGCTCCGTCATGTATTCGTACCGGGCGCTGCTGTAGAGGACGGTCTCCCCGTAAGCGGCGGCGCAGCTCATAAGGGCTTCCTTAAGAAGCCCATCGCCCTCCTCATCCGGAAAATCAAACCATGTATAGTGGTTTTCCAGAAGCTTTCCCGAAAAGACCTCCAGAACACTGTGATAGATATTCCCCAGATCCACCTGCTCAAAGCCGTACTCCTCCCTCTCTCTCAGCATCAGGCCATACTGCAGGAAATGGGCGTAGGCACAGGCCGCATACTGCTCCAGGCGGCTTACGCTGTTTTCCAGAAGACTTCCGTAGACCGCCCTGGATACCGCGCGGCTCAGGGGAAAATGACGGTACTGCATAAAAGCCGCCTCCGTCATCTGACGGGCCAGCTCCCGATAGTCCTCTTCCTTCTCATACAGCCCAAGGAGCGAAGCGATCTCTTCCTCCTTTCTGCTGCCCTGATCCCCCTCCCCGTATCTTCGAAGCTCCCTTGCAAGAACGGAAAGACCGTCTCTTGGTCCCACAATCTGCTCGAAGGGAGAGCTCTGCGTCTCCATTCTTATGATCCTCATCCGGGGATAGAGCTTTCTCATCATATCCACCAGATAGGAAGGCCGCAGACTTTTTCCCTCACTGCTCACTCTGGCGAAGGACAGGTGAAGCTGCATGGAGGGCTTGGTCATATTCATGTAAAGGTACAGCCTCTGAATATACATCTGCGCTCTGGGAGTCGGCGCAAGCTCAAACTCGGATCCGGAGAGGAATTCCCGGTCAATATCGGAAATGATCCCTCCCTTTTGGCTGTTTCTTGGAATATTTCCGTCGTTCACTCCCAGGAAAAAAAGAACCTTCACCTGCTTTAACCGGGTGCGCTCCATGTCTCCTACCACCACTTTGTCCACGCTTCCGGGAATGATTCCGATCTCAATCTCCCCAAAGCCCGCATCCAGAATATCCGCAAACTCCTGCAGCGACATCTCTTCCCCGGAGAGAAGTCCCTCCACCTGTTCTAAGAGCTCGCAGACCTGCCGGTAAATCTGAGCGTATTCCCTGGCCCTGTCAGGATTTCCCTCCCGCCTGAAATAATTCTCATAGCCCGCAAGCTTCTCCTGTATCCGCGCCCTCACGATAAAATCATACAGAATGCGCACATGCTCTCCCGCTGTCACCCGCTTTGCGAAAAGAGGAGAAATCTGCTCCATGAGCTTCTCTCTGGTCCTGTTGATGTCCGCAAGCAGCAACAGCTGTTGATCCCTGTCGCCCTTTGGCAGCCTGGTAAAGGCCTCGCTCCACTTCTTTTTTCCTCTGATGCCCATGGAAAGCACATAGTTTTCCAGAAGGTCGATCTCCCTGTCCTCAAAATCCGCAAGGCCGCTTCTCAGATAATGAAATACCGCCTCATAGGAAAAATTTGTGAGACAGATTTTCAGGCTGCTTCTGATAAACTCAATGAAGGGATTCAGCAAAAGTCCCCTGGTTCTGTCCATAAACATGGGAATATCGTATCTCTTTCCCTCTCTTTCCAGATAATCGCCATAGGTTTCCAGATCTCCCGCCACCACGGCGATATCCCGGTAGCTGAACTGTCCCGAAAGCGCCATCTCCTTGATCCGGATGCAGACCCATCTGGCTTCCTCCGCAGGGCTTGGCGCCTCCATGAGGCTGATGCCGTCCCCCTCTCCCGAAAACGGCCTCAGGGGATAGCGGAACAGATACTTTTCCAGATGGGCAAGCTGCGGGTTGTCCCGAAACCGGAAAAGCGGTTCGTCCTTCAGATATACATCCTCCGTCCTGCCCGTTCCCGCCTCCTTTGCCAACCTTCCGAGATCCTTCACCGTCTTTTTGCTCAGATAAAACAGCTCCTGCTCCCCGCCCTCCGAAAAAGGATCCTCATTCGGTGCGATTGTCACGGAAAGTATGACCCGTTCAGTCAACTCCATCAGTCTCTGAATCAGACGGTTCTGGATGGGAGTAAACCCGGTAAAGCCGTCAAAGATCACGACACTTCCCTCTATAATCTTTGAGCGCTCCACCGCTCTCGTGAGCAGATCCAGAGTTTCCTCGGTTGTAATAAACTTATCTTTGATATATGAAAGGAAGCCCTCGTAGAGGGCCTTCAGATCCTTCAGCTTGGAAAAAAGCGCCCCCCGTCCCCTGGCATAATCCGCAAGGCGGTCCACCTGCCCGGGATCCAGCCCATACTGCATGAATTCGGAGAGGGCGGATTTCACCTCATGAATATAACCGATTTTGTGAAGATTTGGGCCGATCATGGGCAGCTCCTGTCTCATCCCGGCCGCCACCTTGCGCAGCACCAGACTCTTTCCTGTATCGTCCAGAACTGTTTCCTGCGCAAATCCTGTCTCCTCGAAAATGCGGTGTGCGAGTCTTCCGAAGCTGAGCACGTCGATATTCATGATTCCCTTATTCTTACTTGCGTTTACCAGATCAAACTGAGTCTGCATGGTAAACTGGTCGGGAACCAGAAAGAGAAAGTTTCTTTCCGGTTCCCGACCCGCCCATTCCACGATATCCCTGTGCAAGGCGCTGCTCTTTCCGCTTCCGGATGGTCCGAAATAAAATTGAAGCGACATACAAAAACCTCCGGTCAGGCAAGCTCGCCCAGAATCACATTGCGGAGCTTTCTTGTCAGCGTGAAGGTGCCCGCATCCACCTTCTGAGTTCCCATGAGAATGGTGATTTTCTCCTCCGGGAAATTTGCAAAGTATGCGCCAAGCCAGCCGTCCCAGCCGTATTCCCCCTTCTGTGCGAAGACACAGGATTTGTCCGGATTCTCACAGATCCGCATCAGGTTGGAGTAAGTATAGCCCTCAAGGCCCATCCACTTCTCAAAGGCCTGCTGCTGGCAGTCGAGAAGGCGCCCCTTTGTCATAAACTGCACGGTGCGGGGCTTCAAAATCCGCACTCCTCTATCCTCTCCCCCTGCAAGCAGCATTCTGGCAAACCGCATATAGTCATCAAGCGTGGAGGAAAGTCCCGCCCCGCCCATCTCAATGGAGGGCGATTTCTGCATGTTGTTGGGGACAGCCAGATGGTTTTTCGTATAGCGCACCAGATGGCGGCTCCCGTCCGGCTGCGTCACCGTCTCATATACTGCCGCCAGACGGTCATGCTTCTCCTCCGGCACCCAGAACGCCGTATCATCCATACCAAGGGGCTCAAAAATTTCTTTTTGGAGGAATTCGCCGAACCGTTTACCGCTTGCCGCCTCCACCACGGCTCCGAGCAGATCGGCGGAAGTACCATAGCGCCAGGACTCTCCCGGCACAAAGGCAAGCGGGCAGGAGGCCAGACGCTTTGCCATCTCCATGGTTGTCATCTCCCTGTCCGTTCCAAGGCGTCTCTCCCCCTCTGCCATCACTTCGCCCGCGAAGAGACCTGCGGACGTATTGTCATCCGGATAGACCAGTCCGGAGGTCATATTCAGCAGATTGTGAATCCGCAGCGGTATCTCGCAGTCCACAACCTCACTCCCCCTGACCACCTTTATCTTCCCGTATTCCGGAATGAAGTCCGACACGGGCTGACACAGATCAATGATTCCCCGCTCCATGAGAATCATGGCCGCAGCCGCGGTTACCGGCTTTGTCTGGGAATACAGCCGGAAGATCGTGTCCCTGCTTATAGGCCGGTCCGCCTCGATATCGGCCTTGCCGGCCTGTCCGTAGTACAGCTCTTTGCCGTCCTTCTCGATCAGCAGGTTCACGCCCGCCACCTCGCAGTCCGCGACCGCCTGGTCCATGAGCTGCTGTAGTTTGATAGAAATATCCATCTCTGTTTCCTCCTGATAATTTTTTTGTAATTGGATTCGAGTGTCAAAAGCCCCGGCTGCGCGGCGGGCCCGGCAAGAAGCACAAAAAATGTTCGTGCAACTGACTTTTGTGCGATGGAGGTGAGACTCATAAATCGTGGAAGCCTCTGCTGAACACGATTTACGTTTTCGCAGGCTCACCGGAATGCCCCGCACAATGGAAGGCGCACAACTTTTTTGTACTGATTGCCGGGCCCGCTGCGCAGCCGGGGCTTCTGACACCCGAATCCTGATTTATTTTTTTATAAAAACGCTATCATTTCCCTCACCGAGGTGAAAATGAGATCCGGCACAATCTCCGATTCCTCCACATCTCTCATTCCCGCCTCGCCGCTGAGCACCAGAATCCCGGTATATCCGTTGTTGACTCCGGCCGCCACGTCCGTGTAGAGCCTGTCCCCCACCATGGCCGTCTGCTCCCTGGAAGCCCCGGCCCGGCCGGCAAGATAATCCATAATATCACCGCCCGGCTTTCCCACCACGTGATCCGGATAGCGGAAGGCCGACGCATGGATAAAGGCATGGATAGCCCCCGCATCGGGGATAAATCCGTTCTCCGTGGGACAGTTATAGTCCGGATGCGTGGCGATATAGGGAAGGCCGCTTCTGACCAGATCACAGACACGGCACATTTTACCGTAGGTAAGGGAGGTGTCAAACCCTGTCACCACCACCTGAGGATCGCTCTCGCTAAGGCAGATCCCCGCCTCCTCAAACTCCCGGGTCAGCAGCTCATTTCCCAGAAGAAACACTCTTTTTCCGGGAAAATTCCGTTTCAGATATTCAATGGTGGCCTGCCCCGAGGTCACGATCCTGCTCTCATCCACGCTAAGCCCCATGCGGTGCAGCTTCTCCACGTAATTTTGCGGTCCCTTGGAGGAATTATTGGTGAGAAAGATATACTGCTTTCCGGCCTTCTCCACCGCAGACAGAAAATCCAGCGCTCCCTCGATCCATTTCTCTCCCAGATAGACCGTCCCATCCATATCCAGGGCAAAGCAGGTGATTCTCTTTAACTTCTGTTCTCTGTCCTCATTGACAGCTGGTATCCGCTTCATACTAACTCCTGTTGGAGCCGCCCACGCATACGGCATGAGCGGCTCCCGTCCCTTTGATCTATTGTCCTATTTTGTTTAAACCTTGAAATTCACCCTGGTATCCGAGGGAACATCCTCGTCAAACTGATAATCCTTTCCGGGAAGCGCGGCATTCAGAAGGATACCCACAAGGGCTCCCACCGCAAGACCGGAAAGACTGATGGTCACGGAACCGATCTTAAAGGCGATGGCTCCTGCCGCACTGAAATTGATACCGATAGAGAGCACCAGGATCAGTGCCGCTATGATCACGTTACGGCTCTGCGAAAAGTCCACTCTGTTCTCCACCACGTTGCGCACGCCCACTGCGGAAATCATACCGTAGAGCACCAGTGAAACACCCCCAAGGGTAGCCGTGGGCATACAGGAAATCACAGCTCCCACCTTCGGAGAAAAGGCAAACAGAATCGCAAAAACCGCGGCAATCCGGATCACCAGCGGATCAAAAACCTTTGTCAGGGAGAGAACTCCCGTGTTTTCGCCGTAGGTGGTATTGGCAGGCGCTCCAAACAGGGAAGCGATCATGGTTGCCAGACCGTCTCCTGACAGCGTTCTGTGGAGCCCCGGATCCTTGATATAGTTCTTTCCCACCGTGGAAGAGATGGCGGACATATCGCCGATATGCTCCACCATGGTTGCCAGGGCGATTGGCATGATGGTTATGACCGAGGTGATCATAAGGGAGACATCACCCTTCCCGAAAAGGGAAAACGCCGTGTTCTCAAAGTGAATGGGAATCCCGATCCAGGCCGCCTCCTTAATAGGGGTAAAGTCCACATTTCCGGTGAGCGCCGCTATCAGATAGGAGCCTACCACACCCATGATAATCGGCACGATCTTGATCATTCCCTTTCCCCAGATATTACACACAATGACAATCACGATTGCGATCACCGCAATCCACCAGTTCGCCGCACAGTTGTCAATTGCGGATTTTGAAAGATTCAGGCCGATAGCTATGATAATCGGACCGGTCACAATCGGCGGGAAAAATCGCATGACCCTGCGTGTCCCGAAAATCTTGATAAATCCTGCCAGCACCAGATACAAAAGTCCGGAGCAGGCAACTCCGAAGCAGGCATAAGGGAGAAGCTGCGCCTCCCCGTTCGGCGCAATGGCCCAGTATCCTGCCAGGTAAGCAAAGGAAGACCCCAAAAAGGCAGGAACCTTTCCCTTTGTCAGAAAATGAAACAACAGTGTGCCCAGACCGGCAAACAAAAGGGTGGTGGACACATCAAGCCCCGTGAGTGCGGGAACGACCACGGTTGCCCCGAACATGGCGAACATATGCTGCAATCCGAGAATCATCATTTTGGATGTTCCGAGCTGCTTTGCGTCAAAAATCCCGTCCTCGCCAACTACAACTTTTTCCTTACTCATCTCATACTCCTTCCTCAAACCGTAATTCTACAACCCTATCTGATTTATCTTATTATTAATCAACTCTCACGTCAAGACAGATTTGCGCCCGCATCCTTATATCCTCCGGGTGGCATTTCGCAGCCATGCAAGCTCCTCCCCCTCAAAGAACGGGAACAGCTTCTCAAACACAAATTCATGATACTGATTAAGAACCCGCTTTTCCCTCTCGTCCATGGACGATGCGTCAATCCCGTCAAGATCTATTGGCACATAGGTCAGATCCTCGAATTCCATGAACTGCCCGAACTCGTTCTTCACGGATTCGCAGCAAAGAAGCTCGTTCTCAATCCGCACGCCATGGCTTCCTTCTATATAAATACCGGGCTCGTCCGTGGTCACCATGCCCGGCTCAAATTCCCAGTTCTCATCACTCCCCGCAGCCGGCTTAAAGCGGAAGCTGTTAGGCCCCTCGTGCACATTCAGAAGATATCCCACCCCGTGACCGGTTCCATGCTTGTAATCCATTCCTTTTTCCCAGAACACCTCTCTTGCGGCAAAATCCAGATTCACGCCCTTGCAGCCCTTGAGAAACCGGACACTCTTGAGGCGCAGCATGGCCCGGGCAACCAGCGTAAAATGCTGCCTCATCTCCTCCGTGATCTCTCCGAGGATAAAGGTTCTGGTGATATCCGTGCTTCCCTCATAATAGTGGCCGCCGCTGTCTACCATGAGCATGCCCTTGGCATGGATTTCCGAAAAATTTTCCTCAGTTGCGCCGTAATGGATAATGGCTCCGTTTGGTCCATATGCGCAGATGGTGGAAAAGCTCGGCTCGATAAAAGAAGGGCTCTTGGCCCGCAGCTCCTCAAGATACCTGGCGGCGCTGATCTCCGTCATGGGCATTTTTCCCACATTTTTCTTCAGCCAGTACATGAATTTCGTGACAGCCACCGCATCCATCAGGTGGGCCTTCCGCAGATTCTCCTGTTCCGCAGGATTCTTGACCGCCTTCATGAGAGTGGTCGGATTGGCCTTGTCGATAATCCTTACCTCGTCCCCGATCTCCTTCTTCAAACGGTAATTAATTCTCTTCTCACAGATCAGAAGGCCGGTCTTCTCCTTGCGGTTCTTAAGGCCGGCAGCAAAATTGTAGAAATCATCATAAGGCCGCAGAGTGATTTGGTTCCTGTCAAGGTACTCCCTGACCTCACTGCCAAAAGCGCTCTCTCCCGCAAAAAGATAAGCCTCCCCCCTGGTAACGGCCGCATAGGACAGGAATACCGGACAGCTTTTCACATCATCCGCCCTGAGATTAAAGAGCCATGCGATATCGTCCAGAGTGGTCAATATATGTACTTCCGCCTCTTCCTCCTTCATCTTTTCTCTCACCCGTTCCAGCTTTCTTGCAGTACTCTCGCCGCAATAGCGCTCCTCCAGCACATAAACGGGCGTAAAGGAAAGCTTCGGCCTCTCCTCCCAGATCCCCTCCGCAAGGTCAAGATTCCAGATAACCTTACCGCCCTTCTTGGCGGCCGTCTTTTCATAATCAAGACCATCTCCTGCAGTGATGACCCTTCCGTCAAAACCGATATTGCATCCCTCCGGGAGCTCCCTCTCCACATATTCCGTAAGCTCGGGCACAGAGGGCTCCCCCATTTTCATGAGCGTGATTCCGCTTCCTTCCAATTGCTTTGCGGCCTGAATAAAATAACGTCCGTCCGTGAACAGGGCCGCCTTGTCCGCATGAACCACCAGCGTGCCCGCCGAACCGGTAAAACCGCTGAAATATCTGCGTACACAAAAAAAATCACTGACATACTCACTGTTGTGATAATCCGAGGTGGGAATGATATAGCAGTCAATCCCGGCCTCTTTCATGGCCTCTCTTAATCTGGCAAGTCTTTCTTTTATCATGGCAAAAGTCCTTTCTTAGATAATATGATGGGGGTCAAAAGGTATTTTGCCCCCTATGAATTATACTACAGTTCCGCTTTTATATCTATCATGTTCCCCAAACTTTACCACTTTTTACTTCCTTTGAAAAATCCCCCTCAGCGCTCCGGCCATGGGGGATTTTTCTTCTTCATTTCATTTTGGGATTAAAGATCAGGCTGGCCAGATAGCCGAAGATCAGGGCCGCAGCCGTTCCCACCGCACCGGCCTTGAAGCCGCCGGCAAAAAGACCCATAAGCCCCTGCTCGTCCACCGCTTCCTTCACGCCCTTCATCAGAACATTTCCAAAGCCAAGCAGCGGAACGGAAGCGCCCGCCCCCGCCATCTCAACAAAGGGCTGGTAGACTCCCACAAAGCCCAGGACTGCGCCAAGACAGACAAGAAGCACCATGATCCTTCCCGGCATCATCTTTGTCTTCTCCATCAGAATCTGCACCAGGGCACAGATCAGCCCGCCGATCCAGAAAGCATTAAAATAATCCATTGCAACCTCCCGGTTTCCTTTTCGGTTTATTATGCCCTGATGCCCCTCTTTTATGTAACGGACAAGCTCAACCGGATTTTTTTGCGGGAAGCTGTACCAGAATCACCGCACCGAACACAAGGCAGCATCCCATAAGCTCTCTTCCCGTCAGCACCTGCCGCAGAATTACCCAGCCCGCAAGCACGGAAAAAACCGATTCCAGACTTAGGATCAGAGATGCCACCGTGGGATCCATATCCTTCTGACCGATCACCTGCAGCGTATAGCCCACGCCGCTCGAGAGAATTCCCGCATAGGCAAGCGGAAGGATACCGTTTATAAAATCCTGCGGCCTGGGATTTTCAAAGATAAACGCAAGGATACCCGCAATCATTCCCGCCGTCAGGAACTGAATGCAGGAGAGCTCCACCCCGTCCGTCCTGGGTGAAAAATAATCGATTACCAGAATATGTACGGAAAAGAGAATCGCACACAGAAACACCAGCGTATCTCCCCTGCCAAGAGAAAGGCTCTCCCCCATACACAGCAGATACAGCCCTAAGGCCGCAATCACAGCGCCGGTCCACACCTTTCCCGGCACCTTCTTTTTCAGAAATATACCGAAAAAGGGCACCAGAATAATATAGAGGGTTGTGATAAATCCCGCCTTTCCCACTGTCGTATACAAAATACCGTACTGCTGCAGCAGGGCGGCGATGCCAAGGACGAAGCCGCAGCTGATTCCTCCCGTCACCGTGGTTTTCAGATTCTCCGGCCGATGTCCCATGCTTTTTTTCTTCGCCCTGTTATATGCGATTACCGGCAGGAGCACCACCCCTCCCATAAGAAATCTGATGCCGTTAAAAGAAAGCGGCCCCAGATAATCCATACCCACGCTCTGGGACACAAAAGCCACACCCCAGATAAAGGCTGTCAAAAGAAGCAGCAAGCTGCTCTTTAGTGATACTTTTTTCATTTTACCGCACTGTACCTTTCACTGATTTCGCTGACGATCTCCCTGATAGATTTACCGTGGCAGTCAATCGTCACATCCGCATACTTTTCATAGAGAGGCACCCTCTCCTCATACAGATCCCGAAGGGTAAAGCCTTCCTTTAAGACAACACCCCTCTCATGCAGGTCTCCAAGCCGTTCCTCAAGCTCGTCATAAGGGAGCTTGAGATAGACCACCGTCCCAATTTGACCAAAATGGTCCATAGCCTCTTTTCCATAGACCGCACTGCCCCCCGTAGCGATAACGCAGAGATTTCTCTCGAGAGAAGCGTTTATTTCGTTTTCGAGCATAAGAAAACCTGCCTCACCCCTCTGTTCAATGAGCTGATGAAGCAGCCTTCCTGTCTTTTCCTGGATCACGAGATCGCAGTCCGTAAAGCCGTACCCCAGCTTTTTCGCAAGCACCACGCCCACCGTGCTCTTTCCCGCCCCCGGCATTCCTGTCAGTATAATATTTTTCATTCCGTCACTGCACCTGTGCGATCACTTCCACCTCGCACAGCACGCTCTTTGGAAGCTCCTTTACCGCCACACAGCTTCTCGCCGGTTTCCCTGTAAAATACTGCTCATAAATACCGTTAAAAGCCGCAAAATCCGCCATATCCGCCAAAAAACAGGTGGTCTTCACCACATGGTCAAAATCCGTTCCCGCAGCCTTCAGAATTTCTCCCACGTTCAGCATTACCTGCCTGGCCTGCACCGTGATATCCCCCTGGGCTATGGCTCCCGTTTCCGGTATAATGGGAATCTGTCCGGACGCAAACAGCATTCCGTTTGCGACAATGCCCTGTGAATAAGGCCCGATTGCCGCAGGCGCCTTTGTTGTCTCCACTTTCTTTAACATTACATTATCCTCCTTTATTCCTCGAATTCCGCTGTCACGTAAAAGCCTCTCTCGTTTTCGACCACACGGGTCACTTTCCCCTCTCTCGCTTTCATCCTTTCCCGGAAAGGAATATTGCCCGACATGGCAAGGGAAGGATCAATGGTGTAATAATAATTGCTGGGAAGCACACCTTCCGTTACAGTGACCGAATCTCCCTCCTTAAGGAGCCCCGGCCTCTCCATCTTAAACTCCATCTGGCGCATATCCATGCCTCCTTCTTACGTGCATTTCTATTGTAATCAACTTTCCGCGGTTTTTCAAGACTAAATCGCTCCCTACATCCCTGACAGGAAAATACCCTTTGCAAAATAAATAAGGCTTCCGATCGCCTTTCCGAACGCAGCCGCCGTGACAGCTATGCCAAGCCCGTGCCGGAATCCGATCCTCCTTGACAGGATCGGGATGGAGTTCAGCATCTCCGCAATGGCAAGCGCCAGACATCCCACAAACATGCCGGCAAAAAGGCCTCCTCCTGCCAGCAGGAAATTCCCGATCCACTTCCAGATCATCACTGTCTCCACGCCAAAAAATCCCCGTGAAAGCACAAAGGCCCCGAGCTTGCCATAATCGGAAAACACGCTCAGGAAGCCGCCGGAGAGCGTTCCGAAGATCACCGCCTCCTCAAGAGCGAACACCTTTTTCGCCACATGCATTTTCCCTGCAAACCGGGGGATCAGGCCCACGGAAACCAGAACCGTGAAGACTCCCGCCGAGGCCAAAAAGCCAAAGGAGAGCCCGCATACTCCAAGCAATATCCATTTAAGAAGCATCAATGGTCTTTCCCTCCCTGTCCGCCGTCTCGATCAACGCCTTATTTACATCCGTCTCATAGATACGCATCTCCACCTCGATGGGCGTGGGATCCTTTGTAATCCTTCTGCCCCCGATATGATTAAAGAACAGAATAATCCCGAGAGCAAGGCCGATGGAGTAGGACACCTCCAGAATACTGTAGCCGTCCGCCGGATACCCCATTACCATCTCATAGATTCTGGAAAATATCTTGTTGATGCTGATATCGTTGTGAAAGGCCATTATGGTAAAGCCCGTGCCGAAAAAGCTGATGCATGCCACGAAGATGAGCTTTAGAAGCTGCATGGGCCCCTTATGCCTGTTAACGTCCACCCACTCGATCAGCGTGGCGTTTTCCCCGATATTCTCCACGCTGACTCCGGGGCATTCCTTCTCAATCAGCTCGATCACCTTAAGGATGCTGACCACCTGCCGCTTCTTTTCCCCCTCACGGAACCGGTGCACCTTCAGTGACTTTGCCTTTGCGCCGATACCGCTATCCGCACAGTAAAGGGAGGCAATGTCCTTCACACACACGTGCTCGTCCATTACCTCCGCGTTCTGCTCCGCCTTTAAATACAAAACCGTGTTTGCCATACTGTCGCACCTTTCTTACAATCCTTGTGTTTATGGGTAGTATGGCCTGTTTTTTTTATTCTATTCCAGCATAAACTGCATAATCACCGGATCGTGATCCGAGAATTCATAGCCCCAGTCCATGTGGCTGTAATAATTTACAATCACGTTGTCCGATATGATAAAGCCGTCCAGCGTGACCGTGTAGGTGGTCTCCTCGTTGTAGGGCTCGTTTGCATTCCGGCAGCTGTTGTGCGCAATGTCCTCCACATCCTTGGCCTCGTCTATAGCCATGCGAAAGCCCTCCGGCAGGCTCTCCCGCGGAAACGGATATGCCCACTCCGGCGCATTTTCCTCCACGCCGGTTCTCAGATTATGGTTAAAATCCCCGCCGCAGATCACATAATTTCCCTCACGGTAATCCGACTCCATGTCCTCGCAGAGCATGGCAAGCTGTCCCGCCCTGATCTCGTCGCTGCTCCCATAGGCCGACATATGCATATTGTAGAGGCAGAGCATCTTTCCCTCCTTTAATGGAATCCGGGAGATGGAATAGCACCGGTCAAGATCCACCAGCTTGGAAAACGATTCCGAAATGGGAAGGCTCCTGCGCATGGTGTCGGTAATCTGCGCCTTGGAATACGTCACCAGCCCTGCCTTATTGGCTCCGTGAGGCTCCCAGGGCGGAAAAAACAGAAACGGCGAGTCATAATTCTGCGCATAAGTATAGTAATACCCCTTTGCGAACTGATTGAGAAGCTCCAGCTCGTCGATATGGTAAGAGCGGGTTCCGTCCCTGTCCACCTCCTGCAGCAGCACAAAGTCCGGATCCACACTGCTGATAATCTCTCCCGCACCGCAGACCGCGGCGGTCACGCTCTCCTCATCCCTGCCCCAGGAGGACTTTCCGCCGTCCATGAAGAAGCTGAAGTCAGGACGATAGGCGCCAAACCCAATATTATAGGTCATGATAAAATAGGGGCGCTGCGTGGAATACTCTTCCCGCCCCTCAAAATGAGAGCTTCCGCCGTTGCGCTTGACTTCCATGGTCAGCTTGTCCGGCAGCCTGTCATATGCCGCAAAGACATAAACGACATAGCCCAAAAGCGCTATAAATAACAGAATGACAAGAATTCCTGTCCGCTTCAGAATTTTTTTCAATCTTATACCCATGTCCCGTTCCTTTCCAGACTCTTCCTCATCGGACTCTCGCTCCGTGAATCATGATATTCTTTATCTTAACTCACGATTTAGGGGCTGTCAATTTTATTCCTTTCATTCCACAAAGCCTGTTTATAGTCTGTTTTCCGAACCCATATATGCTTTCTCATTCTCTGTTATTTGTTTCCACAGATTTTCATATTCAACATTTTTATATATTCTAGCAAATAAAGACAGTTCTTTGCGAGCCACTTCTTTTAACATTTCCCATCTCACCGGATTGCCATTTTCGAGATAAAGCAGTACTGCTCTCTTATGATTCAAAAATATTTCATCACCTGTTTTCTGGTGGCATTTATCACTAAGCGAATTTTTATGTGTGTCATCATATTCATATAAACCTTCATTAAGATAGCACACTCTGTCTGCAAAAGATAAAATATATGGCAACCAGGCCTCATCTTCATATGCTATTAAAGGAAACGGACATCTTTTCACAAGAGAAGCATGATACAATTTATTCCAGACTACCGGTGCCTGATATGCATTGACACAATACATATTGATAAACCTATTTATATTTACAGCAGTATTCTCCTCTATAGAATACTGCGAAAACAATGATATATAGTAGCTGTTATCAAATATGTAATGCGATGTAACTGCAATATCACAATCATTTTTCTTGGCAAAATTTTATAAGTATTTTATTGACGGTTTATCCAAGAATTTGCTACAATAAAACAAAGCACAGAAATTCTAGCGGAGATTCATTCCTTTTCATGGTAAACAAGATTATAAATTGCGCTTTCGGCTCTGCAACAGCTTCCGTATATTGCTTTGGCTGAAGCCGGAAGCAGCAATTTGTTATACCGTTTACTATAGTATCTTACGGGCACCCCTGTTTGGGCCGTGTCATCTGTTTTAGAATCCTTGCTTTTATCACCACTCAAAACATAAAACAGGGCAGGGGGGAAACAGACGTGGATTTTGGCATCCTTCTGCCTGACGGAAGGAGGACGGATGGTTAAGCCGGAAGAAACAAAAGAC
>CAJUIO010000054.1:20291-24118 GCA_910586025.1 uncultured Lachnospiraceae bacterium | reverse complement strand
CGCAACATTGGTAGTGTTGAGGTCACCAGTTCGATTCTGGTTAGCAGCTCTGAATTGGTTGAGAATAAAGGCATTTCAAGGAAATTTTCTTTGAAATGCTTTTATTTTTATCAGATAGTCGGAGAGCGGAATTCGCCAAAAGCTTCCACTCTCCGATAAAAAGGAATGATGAACCTGTTTTATATCATGTACAGTCGCTTACCAGATTTTCCTTCCGGCGGCCCGGGCCGACGCAAAAGGCCCCGGCATGGCGCTTACGCCCCTGTGCTCTCCCAGATAATCTCTGTCAAAGATGATTGCGGTTCCGTCAGGATTTTCAAACCTCTCCTCCGGCTCGAAAGCGCATCCCAGAATATCGCTGTTGATGATTCCTGCCTTAAAGTCTCCAAGATGCTCATACACATTGGTCTTAAGCGTATAGCCTCCCTCTTCCTCCTGTATCTCCACAAACACCTGGTTCTCCTCATCCACCAGCTTGTTTTCCTCGTTAATCCAGGATCTGGCTCCGTTAAAATAGGCGTTGCCGTTAATCCATACCGGAAGATGTGAAAAATGATACTCCTCAAGCTTGCCCATATCCGCAGGCTTGTCCATCTCAAACCAGTCAAGCCATTCCTCATAGGTGGGATATTCATCAAACACCTGAGTTCCCACCACCTGATTGTCCTTCATGCTAAAGCCCATATCTTCTTTTGTTTCCGCTTCCTTTACCGGCCAGTTCTGGATAAAGATGTTATTGTAGAAGCGGTCATCCCCATGGAGAATGGACATAAAGCCCGCCACCTCCGTGCGGTGCGGAATATGGTAGGGCGTGTAGCGGGGCTGGTTCACACCCTTTACATTCATGTCCGTACCGCCTCCAACCGCCGTGAAGGCGCCCAGAATCAGATTGTGCACACAGGCAATCCCCTGGGTGGCAATGCGCACGGATGCCTTGGAGAGCATAATATTATTGTCGATCAGCGTGGGGCCGTGGCCAACCTCCACGAAGATGTCCTGACTCATCATGGCTCCCGGGGCCATGGGTATACCGTCCTTGGGCGCATGATTGTCATGGAGGAAATTCTGGGTAATCCTGGTGCCCTGCGCCTGCCAGTCACACCAGATTCCCATGGTGGAATGATGAATGTGATTGCGGCGGAAGATCACGTCGATTGCCGCATGGAACTTAATTCCCGAGATCTCCGCTCCTCCCAGCTGCTGCATATTGTTGATATTGTGAATGTGATTATCCTCGATAATGCTGAACACACAGCCCATGCGTCCCACGATGCCGGCCTGTTCGCAGTGGTGGATATGACAGCGGCGCACAATATGGCTTCCCACCTTTTCCTTCAGCCATCCATGATACTGTCCCCTGCACACCGCATCCCTCTCCATCTGAGTGGGACTCTTCACATGCCTGCAGGTAAAATAATGGTCATTCTCGGGATCATAGTATTTTCCCAGGGAGATCCCGCAGCACTTGCTGTTGCTGATCTCACAGTCCTCGATGACCCAGCCCTTTGACCAGTGAGGCCCCACAGAACCGTCCTGATATGCCGCAGGAGGAGCCCAGGTGGTGGCCGCTTTCTCCACGCCGAAGCCGGAAAGCGTTATATAGCCCACGCCTGTCCTGGAAGGCAGAAAGCAGTTGCGCCGCACATTGATCTCCACCTTCTCCTCATTGGGATTCTTTCCCTGGAAATTGGCATAGATCACCGTACTGCCGCCGTCCTGCTCCGTATACCACTTATAAACGGAATACTCCGGCTCCCAGGAATAGGGATAGATCTCTCCCGCAATACACTCCTCGAGTGTTTCCGTCTCGTAGAGCTGTCTGTCATTCAGATAAACCGCTCCGGTATGCCTCACCACCGGTGCAAAATACCAGTCGCCGCCCACAAAGGTCGTGTAGGGATTGTAGTCTCCGAATACCCCGTTGTCAATGCGGCACATCCACACATGATCCTGATAATTTTCCCAGCTCTTTACCTCCTCGGCCCCTGTAATCACCGCACCAAGCGCCTGGCTGCTGCGGTATGTAATACGGGCATCTTCCCTTCCTCCGTTCAGGGGATCCACATATTCCCGGTAAATACCGGGCGCAACAATCACCTCGTCGCCGGCCTGAGCCGTCCGGGCCGCCGCATTAATGTTCTTGAAGGGCATCTCCTTACTGCCGTTCCCGTCTCTTGGCGCTTTCGCATCCACATAAAAAATCATACCTGTAACCTCCTTCTTACCGCTTTCATATTGATAAGATTCGGTTGCCAGGCGCACTGCGCAGCCAGGGCTTTTGACAACCGAATCCTATTCACATTATACACCAAACCATATTTTCCCTGGCATGGCCGCTTAGCCTGTTGGCCGCAGAAACAAATTATCATTCCTGCAGAACCTCAAATTTCTCTCCATCCCAGCAAACCGTGACCGTGCCGTTTTCGGTAAAATAGACATCCGTCCCCAGCTCCTCCAGAATCCCGCAGATTTCCTCGTCCGCAGGCTTCTCCTTCGAGCTGGTGATCACCGCCGTGCCGGGACGCACCGCACTCAGAAATTCCCGTGAATTCTTTTCCTTTCTCCCATGATGGGGAACCTTCAGCACATCCGAGGCCAGCTCAAACTCTCTCTGCTCAAGAAGCTCGTTCAAACGCTCCTTTTCACAATCCCCTGCAAACAGAAAGCTTCCGTCCCCATACCGCATCCTGACCACAAGAGAAAAATCATTATCCTCTTCCTCATAGTCCTTTTTCTGCGGAGGATAAATCACAAACTCCACACCGTCCAGGGACAGCTCCATGGTCTGCGTAACCACCGCCGGAGCCTTTCCCTGGGCTCTCATGACTTCCATATATTCTCCGTACTGGCCGCCGTCCGACTGGTAATCCGGTTGAAGCACCGTCCCGGTCTCCACCTCCTCCAGAATCCGGTCAGCCCCGCCCACATGATCCTTGTCAAAATGAGAGAGCAGGAGATAGTCCAGCCTGTCCGTCTCCCGCTCTTTCAAATAATCCAGAATCACTTCGGCAGTATCGTCATAGCCGGAATCAATCATCATACAATGATTCGCCGTCTCAATCAGGACAGCATCGCCCTTACCCACGTCAAAAAACGTCACCTTTACTGCCGCTTCCGCTCCATGCCCCGTCTCTCTTTCCGGCCCGCAGCCGGGAAAAAATCCAAGACAAAGAGCGGCCGACAGGAAAAGCGCTCTTCCCGTATTCCACAGGCCGCCCTTCGCCATAACAATTCCTCCCGTATTACTGTCTATCTGTACCGTTTCCAGATTACGGTTCCGGCAACCGACGCAATCCCCACTCCGAAAATAACCACGAGGATAATTCCAAGAGGCAGGCCGTCCCGCTCCTCCTCATAGGAAATTTCCAGAACCTCCATCCGTTCCAGCTCCTGCGCCGGGTTTTCCACCGCATCCTCCGGCTGCTTCACGATAAGGCCGGAACCATCCGCCAGATCCGTGTAGCTTTCTTCGATCCAGGGCTCCTGCGCAGTCTCGTCCTCCTTTTGGGTGCCGGATCCTGTCTCCTTACCGTCATCCGTCTTAACGGAAGCTGAGCCCGATCCTGTCCCTGTTACGGCCTGCGCCTGCACAGGCTTGGGAGTGCCGGATGCCGCCGGTGCCGGCGTGGCGGCGGGTACTGATGTCGGGGCCGGCGTGGCGGATACCACATTATTATTTGCCTGTTCCGAAGAGGAACCGCCGGAGGAGGATTCACCTGAATTCTCATGATCCGGGGAGGAATCGCCAGAATCTTCATCATCCGAAGACTCATCGCCGGACGAATCATTATCCGAAGACCCATCATCGGACGGCTCATTATCCGAAG
>CAJUIO010000054.1:0-20191 GCA_910586025.1 uncultured Lachnospiraceae bacterium | reverse complement strand
TCATTATCCGAAGACCCATCATCGGACGGCTCATTATCCGAAGGAACGTCCGGCTCCTTCATCAGCCGCACCATAGGAATTACCGGGCTTTCTCCTCTTGAGGCTTCCTTCTGGTACACCGTCTCCGACACAAAGCTCGCATCCACGATACTGGTTTTCTCCTTCAGATCGCTGTATTTGATTTCCAGGGTCATGGACTTATTGTCTGTCAGCTTCTGGTCCACACCCGCCAGATTCACTTTTTCCAGACGATACCCGTCCTTCGCACTGACCGTCACAGTCCTTGACTGCCCCTCCTCCAACGTAAAGATACTATCTCCGCTTATGCTGCCTCCTTCCGAGGAGGAGAGAACCACCGTCCTTCCCGTCCTGCCTGACGGGTTGTCATCCTTTACCGCCACCACGGCAAAGGGACTGAAGGACTTACAGGTAATGATCAGACCATACTGTGTTACAGCACAGCCGATTTCCTCCACACCCGTGATTTCCCCGGCATCATTCCTCATAAAGTGGTAAGCCTTAAAGGTCACGCCTTCGTCATCCGGCCCGTATCCCTCCGGAAAGCCCAGGGAAATGCGAATACTGTCTCCGGTATGGGCAACCTGCATCTTACATATGGAAAGCTTTATATCATAAGTCTCGCTCTTAAGCACCTGTCCGCCTATCATACCGTTCATCTGACCGATCTGCTCCTCATCCGGGCGGCTTGCCACTATGGCAATCCTGTTTCTGAGCCCCTCCGGAATGCTGTTGCCCTCCTTATCCGTCCACCCCGAGGCGGAGAGATCCGAGTTTTCAAGCAGTGTCGGCTTTCCGAATACATTCCAGTAATATCCCCGGGACCGGTAAGCGCAGATGGCGCTCTTTATTCTCGCATCATACTGGAAAGCGTCGGGAGCCTTAAGACTTCCCTCTCCGATCACTCCCGTAACCTGAAAAGTATAGAGAGAATTATTATCGGCAAACATACTGCTGGGGGTAAAGTCAAAGGTGAACGTCCGATCTCCGTCCCAGCTGAAATTCTCAACCTTACTCTTTTCCACCCCGCTCCATCCGTTGCAGGTAAGGGTATAGCCCACTTCCTCACCCTCGATCTGCTTGAGCTTCTCATTAAACTGCGCTTTTACGGAATACTTTTTCCCCGCTACCAGGCTTGCGGTATTAGAAGGAGTAAGAGTTCTCGCAAAGGGAGAAGGCACAAAGTTACCCTTTGGATTCTCCAGCTGGCCCGTGGATACGAGGAACTGGCTCTCGTCTCCCTGAAATGTCCAGTTTCTGTTTATCTCCTCGACCGTAAGATTATCCCCGTACAGGGGGCCTGCGGGAGGAAGCTCCGTCAGGGCAAATTCGATGATCCGGCTGCTGGCGCTGGGAAGCACCACCGCATCGTCGAGCTGGGGCATCGCAAACGGCGCAGGATCCATATAAACCCAGTTCCCCACCTCATAATCATCCTTTCCCGGCAGATACTGATAAAACCGCACCAGCATATACTTATGATCCTCCTCAACAGCCTTATGATAACCCTTGCCGTTGTAGCTGATCCTGAATATCCCTGTCTCCGTGCCGTCGGTCTCCTCTTCCTTGTACTCCACGAGAAAGCCGTCCTTATTAAAAAGCTCTTTGTAGTCTATATTCCCGCCCGGATTCTCGGACGGGCCCACCGGCCTGCTTAAAACGATGTCATAAAGCTCCGGATAGGTAAATTCAAAATTAGCCGGGGACATGATACCGCTTGGACGGTGATGCTTCCCCATCACTGCGGCATCTGCAATCAGATACGTGTCTGTGCTGTCCTGAACATCTCCCCGGTCGTCGGCCGTGGCATCCACCCCGTACCATTTGTCATCAATCTTCACACTGTTCCACATATGAAGCTCGCCCTGGGTCTCCGTTATCTGATAATACCCCTGTACGAGCACGCTGGTGATGCCGAGACTGTCAAGAACGGTCTTTACCGCTCTCGCATAGCCCTCGCACAGGCTCTCTCCCTTTACAAGGGCTCCGTATGAGGTGGCTATATGTCCGGCATTCCCCGGGCTGCAGTCTGTTTCCAGATGATAGGAGGTGTTCTGTATAATACTGTTATGTACATACCGGATCTGCTCTTCCACAAGGCTCTTCCCCTCCGGTGCGGAGAGCTTCCTTGCACCCTCCACAATGGCGGCCACTTTGGCCTCATGCTCGCGGATGGCCGCCTCCACCTGATCCTTGCTTGTGAAGCCCTGGACAAAATAATTGTCCGTCCGCCCGGAGCCGAGATACGCATGATAATTTCCAGCCCCGTCCCTGGTCACTCTGAGGGAAAGATTGGAAAAATCCACATAAAAGATATCCGGATAGTCCGCATAAAAGGCGTCTCTTGCCGCTCCCATGGATGAAAGCAGCGCCGACGAGCCGCCCTCATATGCCGCAAGCTGCTCCTGCGTCAAATGACCGCCCGCAATAAGGTCATAGTCCTGTGTTCCCGTCTTAAAAATCCCCTGTACATACATCTGGTACATAGCGTCATAGAACTTCTGCGCCTCTCCGGTCAGCTGCCCGTAATAATACCTCATGTTACTCTCATTGGCGGCCTTCACACTGCCAGGAGAACCGGCAGGACTGCCGGACAGAGCCAGAAGCACACTCAAAAAAAAGACAATCGCTCTTCTTCCTTTCATCACTTTCTCTCTCTTTCGTTTTTTTACCCATCGCTTCCTTTATGACATGTAATCCCCGTTGTAGCTTACAAGCACAACGTTCTCCACCTTCTCAAGCGCCCCTATCTCATTGACAAATTCCGAATCGTCCCCTTTGAGACGAATTTCCAGTGTCATTTCAATACCGTTCCCGGACACGGTCTTTGATTTGAGCGCATGTTTTTTTACACATTCCCCGAGCTTCTCCAGCACCCTTTTCTCCGCCTGTGCATCCCTGCAGTTGACGATCATAATATAGGGCTGGTCAGATATCTTCCTGTTTACAAACACCCACAGAATCATCCCCACAAACAGAGATCCGAAAACCGCAAGCGGGATCATCCCCGCCCCCAGCACAATGCCTGCACCGATAGCCCAGAACAGAAAGGCGATATCCATAGGCTCCTTGACTGCGGTCCGAAAGCGCACAATGGAAAGCGCTCCCACCATTCCAAGGGAGAGAACCACGTTGGAGGTAATTGCCAGAATCACCAGCGTGGTGATCATACACATCGCCATCAGCGATATTCCAAAGCCGGCCGAATACATGATGCCCCTGTAGGTTTTTTTGTACACCCAGAAAATAAACAGGCCTAGGGCGAAGGAAAGCCCCATGGCAAACACAAAATCCAGAATGGCAAAGTCAGCCGCCTTGTCCAAAAAGGATGATTTAAAGATATCCTGAAAGGTCATTTTTCTCCTCCTAACCATACATCCTGCAGACCGCATATTTACTGAAAGAGGAGGCCTGTCTGCAGGGCACTCTCACCGCCTTTTCCATGATCTCGGGCAGAAAAGCGTCATACTTCACCTCCAGGATTATACAATCCTGCGTGGGCGCAGTAAGAAGCGGGCCGTCAAAAAGCCTGTTGTGATAAAGCCCTGTGCTGATTTTGCTGTCAAAAGTAACTCTCACATTTCCAGGCCCGTATACATAGGGTTCCCTCTCATAATCCACGATCACCTTTGGCCGCAGAAGCTGATAGTTCATTTTTGCATACAGTTCCTGTAAAAGCGGATTTCCCGAGGTAAGGAGAAAGGAGATGTCTCCCTCACAGATCCGGATCGTCTCCTTTCTGGTAAGAGGCGCCGATCTCTTGTCGCACAGCCCGCAGATTTTGCTCTTCTTTTCCAGGCGGATGAAATCCGTATCTTCATTATAATAGCGGATCCGGAACTTCTCCCTCCGGTCAACCCCGTCGATCTTCTCCCGAAGCGCCCTGTCGGAAAAATTATCAAAATAAAGGCTGTGTATCACATACCTTCCGTTCTCTCCCGCATGCCGGTCCGGCTTTGCAATCTCCCTCAGCCTGCTCCTGATCACCAGATAATCCTCATAATTAATCCGGTGCTTATACTCATGCCGCATCCCGGCCCTACATCCTCTCCGGAGCCGAAAAGCCCAGAACGGAAATACACACCTCCAGAACATCCCTCGCAAGGACAAGCAGGGCGATCCACCCGGATTTCTTCTCCTCATTCTCTTCCGTCAGAATCTTCGTCTCATGGTAAAAACGGTTAAAGGCATTGGCAAGATCGTAAATATAGGCGCAGACCTTATGCGGAGCGGACTCCTCACAGGCTCCCTCCATCATAGCGTTAAATTTGGCAATCTCAAGCATCAGACTCTTCTCGGATCCGCTTCCCGCCTCCCGGAGAGCACAGGCATCGGCATTCCTGCCGCTCTGCTGTCTGTATTTGGCAAGAATCGATTTGATCCGCACAATCGTGTACAGGATATAGGGACCCGTGTCGCCCTCAAAGGAGGTAAACTTGTCAATGTCAAAAATATAATCCTTGGAAGCCTGGTTTGACAGATCCCCGTATTTGATGGCGGAGAGCGCCACCGTCTTTGCGGTTTCCCTGGCCTCCTGTGAGGAAATCTCCCGGTTGTCGGTGATCTTCCGGTACATCTCCTCGTTGATTTCCGCAATCAGGGTTTCCAGACGCATAACGCCGCCCTCCCTTGTCTTAAAGGGCTTTCCGTCCTTGCCGTTCATGGTTCCGAATCCGATATGGAGCAGCTCTGTCTCCGGCCCCACCAGCCCGGTCTTCCTTGCACAGCGGAACACCTGCTCGAAGTAAAGCTCCTGGCGCTTGTCCGTCAGATAGATCAGCTTATCCGGCTGATATCGGCGCATTCTGTCAAGGATCGTCGCCAGATCCGTGGTATTGTAAAGGGCCGCCCCGTCCGACTTTAAAATCATACAGGGAGGAATCTCCTTTGTATCAGTCTCCTCCTTCACATCCACCACGAGGGCACCGTCGCTCAAATGCGCATGTCCTCCGGCTTTCATGTCCTCCACCATGGCGGGAATCATGTCGTGCACATCGGATTCCCCTTTCCAGAGATCGAAATCCACGCTGAGATTTTCATAGTTTTTCTTCAGATCCTCAACAGACACATCCATAATATGATGCCACAGGGCGCGATATCCCCTTACGCCGCTCTGCAGCTTAAAGGTAGCGTCCATGGCCCTCTCCTTATAGGCCGGATCCTCCTTGGATTTTCCGCTTGCGGTGGGATAGATCTCCTCAAGCTCAGAGATCGTAAAGGGCGGCTCTTTGGGATACTCCCCCTCATAAGCCCCGTCAAAATAAACAAGCTCCGGTCTCCGCTCCTTAAGCTCCGTGATGATCAGTCCCATCTGCAGTCCCCAGTCTCCCAGATGGATATCGCCTATGATGTCATGACCCGCATATCTGGCGATCCGCTTGATGCTCTCCCCGATTATGGCGGAGCGCAGATGCCCCACATGCAGGGGCTTTGCCACATTGGGTCCGCCGTAGTCTATGATGATCTTTTTGGGACTCTCCGGCATCTCAAGACCGAACTTCTCTTCCTTCCGCATCTGTGTCAGATACTCTGCCGCCACGCTCTCCTTTACCTTCAAGTTCAAAAACCCGGGAGGCACGGCCTCAACGGAGGAAAAAATGCCGCTGTCCAGACATTTTTCCGCCACCTCTCCGGCGATCTTAATGGGAGCTTTTCTGTAGAGCTTTGCGCCTGCCATAGCGCCGTTGCACTGATATTCACAAAGGTCAGGACGGTTCGAGAGCGTCACCTTGCCAAGCTCCGCATCATAACCCGCCGCCTCAAAGGCCTGTTTTATCTCTTCCGAAATCAAATCAAGGAATTTCTTCATTTTCTTCTCCTTTCGTACCCTTATTTTCCAATGCACTTATCCTATCATTATATTTTGTTTTTCGCAAGATTTTCTCTGCTGTAATTCTCTTTTCTCCCGTTCTCTCTGCTCTCTGGAAAACACACAGCCGCAGTAATCCTGCCGGTACAGCCCATATTCGGCGGACAGCCGGATCGACCTCTTGTAGCCGTCCTTCTTCTTGAAGTCGGAGGGCAGGAAGGCAATTCCGTACTCCGCTGCAAGCCTCTCACCGATCTCGTTGATCCTTGCCGCATTTTTTAAGGGGCTGATGGTGAGCGTCGTCGTAAAATAATCCGCATTCTGCCTTCCGGCCCAAAGCGCCGTCTCCCGAAGCCGC
Organism: uncultured Lachnospiraceae bacterium; assembly: GCA_910586025.1. GTDB lineage: Bacteria > Bacillota > Clostridia > Lachnospirales > Lachnospiraceae > Suilimivivens. The sequence goes on along the minus strand of CAJUIO010000054.1, from coordinate 14,006 downwards.
AGTTCAAAGCAGGCCGCACACCGCTCTCCCCCTTCCCTGCAGCTCTCCAGGCCTCTTGCGCTCTCAAAAAAAATCTCTCTGTCATAATCCCCCTCCATAATCTCTATGGAAAAGGCACCGCCCGAAAGCTCCCGGTTCATTTCCCCGATCAGTCTTTTCTGCTCCCCGGCTCTTTTTCTGTATTCCTCATCCTCCGTGATGTTGGGATTATAATAAAACACGGTAATCCGGAAAAAGCTTCTCAGATATTCCAGCACATAACTGCTGCAGGGGGCACAGCAACTGTGAAGAAACAGCTTCTTTCCCCGGTTTTGCGGATTTTCCAATATTTTATCAAGCTCTCTGGAATAATTCACTGCCATATCCCGTACCTCGATTCCTGCCAGAATGTTGACTCCTGCTTTTTCGTGTTCATATTATCATACACCTGAGAAGAATACAATCTGAAAGTCAAAAAGGGGGCAGGATATTTTTCTATATGCTTAAATATGCAAAAAACAGTGGAAACACCCCCTTTACCGGGCAGCGTTTTCACTGTTTTCCTTTTCATGCCGTCTATCTTTTCAAAGTGCTTTCCCTGTAGATAATATCCTCTCTTCCCGGCCCATTCGATACCATGGTAATCGGAAATCCGATCTGCTCCTCAATGAACTCCACATATCTTCTGCAGTTCTCCGGAAGCTCCCCGTATTTCCTGATACCCCTGATCTCCCGCTTCCAACCCGGCAGAACGGTAAGCACGGGCTTCGCCTTTTCCAGTCTGTGCGTCACAGGAAAGTCCGTTGTCACCTCGCCGTTGATTTCATAGCCCGTGCATACGGGAATCTCGTCCAGATAGCCCAGTACGTCCAAAACCGTGAAGGCCACGTCCGTGGTTCCCTGCAGACGGCAGCCGTATCTGGAGGCCACACAGTCAAACCACCCCATACGTCTTGGCCGTCCCGTGGTTGCGCCAAACTCTCCTCCGTCGCCTCCCCGCCGCCGCAGCTCATCCGCCTCCTCACCGAAGATCTCGGAGACAAAGGCTCCCGCACCCACCGCAGAGGAATACGCCTTGCAGACAGTAATGATCTGTCTGATTTCATAAGGAGGAATTCCCGCTCCGATAGCGCCGTAGGCTGCCAGCGTGGAGGAAGAGGTAACCATGGGATAGATGCCGTGATCCGTGTCCTTCAGGGTTCCGAGCTGTCCCTCCAGGAGAATGGTCTTATTCTCCCGAATCGCCTGGTCGAGATACAGGGAAACGTCACAGACATAAGGCTCCACCATTTCCCTGTATTCGCGGAGAGTCTTTAAAAGCTCTCCCGGATCTATCAACGGCTTGTGATAGAGATGCTCCAGAATGACGTTTTTCTGCTCACACACTCTCTCCGCCTTTTCCTCAAGCAGCTCATCGTCAAACAATTCGCTCACCTGAAAACCGATCTTTGCATATTTATCCGAATAAAAAGGAGCAATCCCCGACTTTGTGGAGCCAAAGGATTTTCCCCCCAGCCTCTCCTCCTCATATTGGTCAAAAAGAATGTGATAGGGCATCACAAGCTGTGCCCTGTCGGAGACAAGAATCCTGGGCTTTGGCACATTCCTGTCCGTGATGGACTTTATCTCCTGAAACAACAAAGGAATATTCAGCGCAACTCCGTTTCCTATGATGCTTGTGGTATGTCCGTAAAACACTCCGGAAGGCAGTGTGTGGAGTGCGAATTTTCCATAATCGTTCACGATCGTATGTCCCGCGTTTGCGCCTCCCTGAAAACGGACAATAATATCCGCCTGACGTGCCAGCATATCCGTGATCTTTCCCTTGCCCTCATCGCCCCAGTTGGCTCCGACTACCGCTTTTACCATGATATCATCCCTCCTGCAAAAACTCTCTTTATAAGATGTGCTCATTACCTACATAGTATACCCCGGAAATTATCATAAGTAAAATCAATATTTATTATGTAAAATATAAGTTTTACTAATAATTTATAAACTCCCGCCGCTCCCTCGTCCACAAGCGGCCGCATCAGGCCGGAAGGCGCAAAAACGGCGGGGAATCCCCGCCGTTCTCATAAGCTTTTTTGAAGCTTCTTTCTTTATTTCACCTCGACAACCCATCCCTCGGGAGCCTTGATGCTTCCCATCTGGATTCCGGTCAGGGTATCGTAGAGCTTTCTGGTCACAGGGCCCATCTCGCTCATGCCGCTGGGAAAGCAGATTTCCTTTCCGTGGTCAACAATCTTTCCAACCGGCGAGATCACCGCAGCCGTTCCGCACAGACCGCATTCCGCAAAATCCTTAACCTCCTCAAGCGTGACCTCTCTCTCCTGCGCCTCCATTCCCAGATACTCCTTCGCCACCTGCACAAGGGAACGCCTCGTGATGGACGGAAGAATACTGTCCGACTTGGGAGTTACGATCTTGCCGTCCCTGGTAACGAACAGGAAGTTGGCTCCTCCCGTCTCCTCCACCTTCGTCCTGGTGGACGCATCCAGATACATATTCTCATCATAGCCCTGGTTGTGCGCATCCACAATGGCATGAAGGCTCATGGCATAATTGAGTCCCGCCTTGATATGGCCCGTGCCGTTCGGCGCCGCACGGTCGAAATCGCTCACCCGGAGGGTAAGAGGCTTTGCCCCGCCCTTAAAGTAAGGACCCACCGGCGTGGTAAATATACGGAACTGATATTCATCGGCAGGCTTCACGCCGATTACCGGATTGCTTCCAAACATATAGGGACGCACATATAAGGTTGCGCCGCTTCCATAGGGAGGCACATAAGCCTCGTTGGCTCTGACTGTCTGAATCACTGCCTCCACGAATCTATCTTTGGGGAAAACAGGCATTTCCAGGCGTTTCGCACTGTTTTCCATTCTCTCACCGTTCAGGTCGGGACGGAAGGTGACGATGCGTCCGTCTGCCGTGGTATACGCTTTAAGGCCCTCGAAAATTGTCTGCGCATACTGCAGGACACCTGCGCATTCGCTGATGACCACGCTGGCATCCTCCGTGAGGACACCCTCATCCCAGGCGCCGTTTTTGAAATTGGATACAAATCTGTAATCTGTCTTGATGTAGCCGAATCCAAGATTGGCCCAGTCGATATTTTTCTTTTCCATAATCCATGCGCTCCCTCTTAAGTTTTTTCTTAATAATTATTAACCCTTTTGTACAAAAAGTCAATAGCCTGCACCGGTATAGCCCGCGATAATTACCGCCGCCAAATTTAGACAAGCGAAAGGTGTGGATAATTATCGTGGGTTATACTAGCCATTGTCCCGCAGATTTGTTATAATGTAGAGTATGTAAAAAAATTTCCAGCTGTGCGGTTGGCGTTCCGGCTCCGGCAGCCCTGTCCGCCCAATGGCTTTGGGCTTCCGGGCTGTTGTGGAAAATCGGTAATTTCACTTATGAAATGCTGCGTTACCAGGGTGAAACCGCCATGGATGGCGGTTTCAGGCATTTGCGGCACGGATGCCGCTTAATGCCGCCCCGTCCGTTCTCTGTAACCCTTCGGCATTTCATTAGTGGAATCCGATTTGCAGCATTAGTTCGGAAGCAGAAAGCCATTGGGCGGACAGGGCTGCCGGGGCCGGAACGCCAACCGCACAGCTAAAAAAATTTTCTTCCAAGAGGTTCCTATAATGAATGACAGTCAGAATTGGAATGCCGTGGGCGAGCAGATGAAAAGCGCTCTCTCCGACGCTCTGCAGACAGGAGATTTCAGCAGCCTGAACGAGCTTGTCTCTCAAACCGTTTCCGACGCTCTCGGCGAGGCCGGAAAGCACATAGCAGAGAACTTTTCCGCCCAGCAGCCCGAAAAAAACAAAACCGACGAAGAGCTTGAACAGCGCAGAAAGGCCCAGAAGGAGCAGTATGAGCAAAGAAAGCGCAGGCAGCAGGAGGAATATGAGGCCCGCAGGCAGCGCCAGAAGGAGGAACAGCTGCAGCGAAGGGCCGCACAGGAGGCCTTAAAGCATCAGCTGAAGGCCAAAAAGCGTCCCCCGTCGTTTCCAAAGGCACAGACCACGACCCTTGTTCCCGCCAAATTCAAGCAGGTAGGGAATGTCTCCAACGTCCTGTACCAGGTATTTGGCGGTATCGGCTTTGGCCTTTCCTCCCTGATCGCTTTTTTACGGATTTTCGTCGCTCTGGCCGGGGAGACCACCCTGGCCGGATGGATCATAAACCTCCTGTTTATGGCGGGCTTTTTCGCAATGATCCGCCACGGAGTGACCCAGAGGAAACGCCTCATGCGGGCAAAGCGCTACATCCAGCTCTGCGGAGGGCGTATGTATGCCCAGATTGAAAGCCTGGCAAGAGATACCGGAAGGAGCGTCCGCTTTGTGGCAAAGGACATTCACCGTATGCTGAGCCTTGGCATGTTCCCGGAAGGTCATCTGGATGAAAAAAAGACCTGCCTCATGCTGAACGACTCCGTCCACAGTCAGTATCTGGAGGCGGAAAAGGCACGCATGATGCGGGAACAGGAAAAAGCCCGGGAAAAAGCGGCAGGGCGTCAGAACGCTTCCGCACCCGAGGAGGAGAAGGCGGACAGGCAGTCCGGCCAGATGGGCGCAGAGCATGAGGCGGAGCTGAACACCATGGTTGCGGAAGGTATGGAGTGCATCCGAAAGCTTCGGGAGCTGAATGACCAGATCCCCGAGGAGGCGATTTCCCAGAAGCTTTTTCGCCTGGAAAACCTGCTGAAGGACATTTTTGACAGCGTCAGGGAGCACCCCGAGCAGATGCACCGCATGCATAAGCTGATGGACTACTATCTCCCCACCACCTTAAAGCTGGTGGAGGCCTACGAGGACTTTGACAAGATCAGCGCACCGGGGCCGGACATCCTCTCCGCCAAGGCGGAGATCGAGCGCACCTTAGACATTATCAACCAGGCCTTTGAGGAGCTTCTCGGAAGCCTGTTCCAGGATGCCGTGCTGGATGCCACCACGGACGCTCAGGTGCTTCAGACCATGCTGGCAAGAGAGGGACTGACACGCAGCCCCGAATTTGTAAAACCGTAAAGACACAGAAAAAATATAAATTCATCAGGAGGAAACACACCCATGAGCAATGATTTTGATTCTATGATAAACGAAGCTCCCACTCTCACCCTCGATCCCTTTGGCGGGAATGCGGAAAGCGCTTCGCCAAAGCAGGAAATCTTGCAGCCGCAGAAGGAGGAAGACCAGATTCCGGAGACCATACTTTCGGTCGAGGAGCAGAAAATGGTGGATGACTTCGCATCTAAAATTGATATCAGCAACACTCAGATGGTGCTGCAGTACGGTGCCGGCTGCCAGAAGAAAATAGCGGACTTTTCCGAAAATGCCCTGAACAATGTGCGCACAAAGGACATGGGCGAGATCGGCCAGATGCTCACCGACGTGGTCGCCGAGCTGAAGGAGTTCGACGAGGAGGAGGAAAAGGGATTCCTCGGCTTTTTCAAAAAGAGCAGCAACAGGCTGGAGAATCTGAAGGCGAAATACGACAAGGCGGAGGCAAACGTGAACCGGATCTGCAAGGTCATGGAAAACCATCAGATCACTCTCTTAAAGGATGCCGCCATGCTGGATAAAATGTATGATTTAAACCTCAATTATTTCAAGGAATTATCCATGTACATCCTCGCCGGAAAGCAGAAGCTTGAGCAGGCCAGAACCAGGGAGCTTCCGGAGCTTCTCGCAAAGGCGGAGCGGAGCGGCCTGCCCGAGGACACCCAGGCGGCAAAGGATTTCGCTTCCATGTGCGAACGCTTTGAAAAGAAAATATACGATCTTGAGCTTACCCGGACCATCTCCATGCAGATGGCTCCCCAGATCCGCCTGATTCAGAACAACGATACCACCATGTCCGACAAGATACAGTCCACCCTGGTGAACACCATTCCTCTCTGGAAAAGCCAGATGGTTATCGCCATCGGCCTCAGCCATTCCAGCGAGGCTGCAAGAGCCCAGAAGGAGGTAACCGATATGACTAACGCCCTCCTTCGCAAAAATGCGGAGACGCTCAAAACCGCCACCATCGAAACCGCAAGGGAAAGCGAACGCGGCATCGTGGATATCGAGACGCTGACGGCCACCAATCAGACCCTGATCAGCACCCTCGACGAGGTCATGAAGATTCAGGAGGACGGACGCGTCAAGAGAAGAGGCGCAGAGGCGGAGCTGCAGCGGATCGAAAACGAGATGCGTAAGAAGCTTCTGGAAATGAGCCGCTTTTCCGGACATGCCTCATAAAATATTACGCCGTCAAAGCCCGAATGGCTTTGACGGCGTTTTTGACTGGAACTCTCAGTTTTTCTTTCTCTCGTATCTCAGGAAATGATAAGTGATGTCAAAGTAAACCTGCTCGTCGCTCCGGCCTGTAAGCTCCCACTCGGGCATTTCATCCAGATTGGGAAAATAGGAGTCCGCCTCATAGGCACGGTCAATCTTCGTCACATGGGCCACACTGCACAGGGAAAGAAACTGCCGGTAAACGCTCTCTCCCCCGATGATGTAAATTTGTTCCTCCGGGTATTTCGAAAGCTCCTCCTCCAGCTCCTGCCTGTCATGGACCACCACCGCGTCCTTAACCGAATAATCCTGTCTGGAGGAGAGGATTATGTTCGTCCGGTTCTTAAGGGGAAGCCCCTGTGGAAAGGTTTCCAGCGTCTTTCTCCCAAGCACCACCACCTTTCCGGTGGTCTCCTGCCTGAAGTTTTTGTGATCCGCGGGAATTCTCACGAGCAGCTCGCCCTTATTTCCGATCGACCAGTTTTCATCTACCGCAACAATTAAATTCATAGCTGTCCTCCTATATCGCAATGGGAATGTCCTTGATCTGCTCTCCGGCCTCATATCCGTCCAGCCTCACGTCGTTTCTCGTAAACTCATAAAAATCCCTGACCTCCGGATTCAGCCAGAAGGACGGTGCGTCGTAAGGCTCTCTCTTTATCAGCTCCTCTATGATGGGAATATGTCTGTCATAAATATGAGCGTCCGCAATCACGTGTACAAGCTCCCCGGCCTTCATGCCGCAGACCTGGGCAAGCATGTACATCAGCACCGCATACTGCACCACATTCCAGTTATTTGCCGCAAGCACATCCTGGGAGCGCTGATTCAAAATGGCGTTGAGCGTCAGTTTCTCCTCATCCTTTTTCTGCGTCACGTTAAAGGTCATGCTGTAGGCGCAGGGGTAGAGATTCATCTCGTGAAGATCCTGATGCACATAGAGATTCGTCATAATCCTTCGGCTGAAAGGGTTATTTTTCAAGTCATAGATCACCCTGTCAACCTGATCCATCATGCCCTCCTTGTAGGAATGCTTCACGCCCATCTGGTAGCCATAGGCTTTGCCGATGGAACCGTCCTCATCCGCCCACTGATCCCAGATGTGACTGTGCAGATCATGAATATTGTTGGATTTACTCTGCCAGATCCAGAGCATCTCGTCTGTAGCGCTCTTCAACGCCGTCTTTCTAAGCGTCAGGATGGGAAACTCCCTGGAAAGGTCATAACGGTTCACCACCCCGAACTTCTTTATGGTGTAGGCGGGCGTTCCATCCTCCCAGCGGGGCCGCACCTTCTCCCCCTCCGTGCTGGTTCCGTTCTCCAGAATATCCCTGCACATATCAATAAAAATACGGTCTGCCATGCTCATATTTATACCCGTGCCTTTCCTGCATGGGCCCTTCCCGTGTGGGAACAGGCCCAAATACGCAGATTAAAAATTTCAATTCTCAATCCCAGTTTCTTTCGTTCTCACAGCCTCATCCCCGAATCTCAGGATGACCACTTATCGCACAGGGAGTTGATCTGGTCCGCAAATTTGGCCAGCTCCTTATTTGCCCTGCCCTCATTCTTATTAATAACGGCAAGAAGCCTCTGTCCTGCGGCAAGCAGTCTTGCAAATACATCGGAAACGCCCTTCGCCTTCTTCTTGATCGGAATCGGCTCCGCCTCGTACTCAAACTTTCCGGTGAGAAGATTATACACCGTGCCGCTGTAGGGCGCATAGGCCTTGATTCCGTGCTCCGCCACAAGGCACTCCACAAAGGCCTTGCAGGAGGCGTCATCCCCGTGCACCACAAACACCTTTCTCGGCTTTTCCGTAAAGCCGCCCAGCCATTCCAGCAGCCCGTTTTTGTCTGCATGTCCGGAAAGCCCCGCAAGTCCTTTAATCTTTGCCCTGACCTCAATGGATTCCCCGAAAAGCTTCACCTCGGAGATCCCTTCCACGAGTGCTCTTCCCAGAGTTCCGACCGCCTGATAGCCCACAAAGAGAATGGTACATTCCGGTCTCCACAGATTATGCTTTAGGTGGTGCCGGATTCTTCCCGCCTCGCACATGCCGGAAGCGGAAATGATCACCTTGGGAGTCATGTCAAAGTTGATTTCCTTGGATTCCTCGCTGGTCAGCGTAAGGTGAAGTCCCGGAAAGGACAGGGGATTGATTCCCTTCTTCACAAGCTCCAGGGCTTCCCTGTCAAAGCAGTTGGCCTCGTTCTTATGGAAAATTCCCGTGGCCTCCACCGCAAGGGGGCTGTCCACATAAACCGGGAAATTACCGTGCCCCTTTACCAGCCGGTTCTCCTTGATCTTGCGCAGGAAGTAGAGCAGCTCCTGGGTTCTGCCCACCGCAAAGGAGGGAATTACCACATTACCGCCCCTGTCAAAGGTCTCCTGAAGGATGGCTGTAAGCTCCGTCACATAGTCGAGATGATCCGTAGGATGCAGCCTGTTCCCATAGGTGGATTCCATCACCACGTAATCCGCCTGCGTGGTCAGAACCGGATCCTTGATCAGCAGCTGGTTCTTGTTTCCGATATCGCCGGAGAATACCAGCTTCTTTAGCTGCCCCTCCTCCGTTGCCCATACCTCGATACTGGACGAACCCAGAAGATGCCCCACATCCGTAAAGCGGATTTTGATTCCCTCGCACAGATCAATCCAGGTGCCGTAAGAACAGGGCACGATCCTTCTGATCACGTTCTCCGCATCCTCCATGGTATAGATCGGTTCATGGGGTTCAACGCCGGAACTTCTCTTCGCCTTCCTGCTCTTCCACTCCGCCTCCTGCAGCTGGATATGGGCACAGTCGCGAAGCATGATGCTGCACAGATCCGCCGTCGCCTCCGTGGCCATTACCTGCCCCCGGAACCCCCTCGCCGCAAGCTGGGGCAGCATACCCGAATGGTCAATGTGCGCATGAGTCAGAAGCACATAGTCTATCATGGACTCCGCCACAGGCAAGGCGCAGTTTTCAAACACGTTTACCCCCTGCTCCATGCCGTAATCCACAAGTATGTGCTTGCCGCATGCATTCAGATAATGGCAGCTCCCCGTCACCTCATGGGCCGCACCTACAAAAATAAGTTTCATACTCTGCCTCCTCTCCGTCCGAACGCCTGTACAGAAAAAACAAGCAGCACAGCTTTTGTTGTTTTATTCTGTATGATTTTATCCTTATATGTCACAGTATAGCATATTTGAATATAATATAGCAAATGATTCAAGAAGGCTTTCCATGACAATTTCCATAATCTCCTTCCTGTTTCTGTGCATTGCACTTTCCACGGACACCTTTACCGCAGGCCTTTCCTACGGTGCGGGAAGGGTCCGGGTTTCCCCGCTCTCAGCCGCCATCCTGTCCCTTCTCTCCGGCCTGCTGTTTACCCTCTCCCTGCTTGCAGGCCAAAGGCTGGCCGGACTGTTTCCCGCCAGACTGGCTGAGCTGTTTTCCTTTGCGGTTCTTTTCCTTTTGGGCCTTTACAAATTATATGACGCTCTCCCGGAACGGTTTCACCGCAGATCATCCCTGACCACCGCCTCCTTCTCGGAAAAGGTAAATAAGAAGGATGTCCAGACGCTCTCCGGCGGCGAGGCGGCCCTCCTTTCCCTCGTGCTTTCCGTTGACAGCGTCACGGCAGGCATAAGCTCCAGGGCTCCTGAGCTTTCGCCTGTCATCATCCTGCTGATCTCCGCCCTGATCCAGTTTCTTTCCATGCAGCTCGGCCTTCAGGCAGGAAAAATATTCCTCGGAAGATCCTCAGCCAATTCCTCCCGGCTCTCCTGCGCCGCATTCTCCTGCACTCTGCTCTTTGCGCTGGCCTTCTCCCGCATCCTCTGATTTTTCCCTGCCGGCTCCTCCCACCAGAAGCTCGGAGAGGATCAGAAGCTCATGCACTGCCAGAGGCAATGCGGATAAAAGCCCCAGCATCGTCCACTCGGAAATCGTAAGCCTGCTGGTCCCAAAGAGCCCCACGAAATAGGGGATCTCTGTGACCAGCACCTGCAAAAGCACACCGATGACCAGTGCGGCCAGCATGTACACATTACCCAGATGCTTCATCTTAAATACCGACTTGTTGACATCCCTCATCCCCACCGCATGGATCAGCTGACTCATGCCCAGAACCGTAAAGGCATGGGTCTGCGCCTTGCTCAGCACAGGCTGCAGGAGCAGAATCTTCTCCAGATTCCCAAAGCTGACCGGCAGTCCCTGCAATACAAGCTCCCGGTAAGGAACCGACAGGAAGGCCAGCAGGCTGATGCACCCGATCACGATCCCGTAGCAGAGCATACAGGACAGGCCCCCGTGGGCAAACATGCTGTCCTGACATTTCCTGGGAGGCTCCTTCATCAGCGCATCGGTATCATTCTGATCCACTCCAAGAGCCAGAGCCGGAAGGGAATCCGTGATCAGATTGACCCACAGAATATGACTCGCCTTGAGAGGTGCGGGAAACCCCGCAAGCACTGCCGCAAGCATGGTGATGATCTCTCCGAAATTCGAGGACAGAAGGAACAGGATCGTTTTCCGGATATTCTCATAAATCCCTCTCCCCTCCCGCATGGCTTTCTCTATTGTTGCAAAATTATCATCCGTAAGCACCAGATCCGCCGCATTCCTTGCCACGTCCGTGCCCTCTTTTCCCATTGCGATCCCCACGTCCGCGGCCTTGAGGGAGGGTGCGTCATTGATTCCGTCCCCCGTCATGGCAACAATCTTTCCCTTCTTCCGAAGCGCCTCCACGATCCGCACCTTGTGCTCCGGGGAAACCCTGGCATATACCCTCATTTTCTCCGCTCTTTCCTCAAACTGCTCCAAAGGCATGGCATCGATCTGGGCCCCGGTAAGACATCTTCCCCTCTCTGACGTGATCCCAAGCTCCTTTGCAATGGCAAAGGCGGTATCCACGTGATCTCCCGTGATCATCACCGTATCCACATGAGCCTTCTCAAAGCTTGCCACCGCCCATGCCGCCTCTTCTCTCGGCGGGTCGATCATTCCCACAAGGCCCAGGAATATCATATCCTTTTCATCAGTCAGATTCCCCTTTGTCTTCATGGCAAGAGCCAGCACCCGCAGAGCCTGAGAGGCCATGCTCTCCACCGCATTCTTCGCCGCCTTTTTGGCTCTGGCCGAAAAGGCGGTCTCCTTTCCGTACATCCAGACTCCGGTGCACAGATCGATCATCTCATCCGCCGCTCCCTTCACATAGGCCGTCCTTCTGCCCTGCACCGTATGTACCGTGGTCATGCGCTTTCGATCCGAGTCAAAAGCCCGCTCGTCCACCCTGGGCGCTCTCAGCAGAAGCTCTCCCTTCTCCATCCCGAACTCCCCCGCCAGCTCGAGCAGCGCCAGCTCCGTGGGATCCCCAAAACGCCCCTCCCCGATGGAAGCGTCATTGCAGAGTGCGCCGGCCTCCAGGAAAAGCCTGTGCCTGTCCTTCTCCAGCTCGCTTTTTTCGAGAATCCGCCCGTCCGCATAGCATTTCTTAACCGTCATCCTGTTCTTTGTAAGAGTTCCTGTCTTGTCCGAGCAGACCACGTTCACCGCTCCCAGGGTCTCCACGGAGGGAAGCCTGCGCACAATGGTGTTGACCTTCACCATCCTGGATACACCGAGGGCGAGCACGATGGTCACTATAGCGGGAAGTCCCTCCGGGACCGCCGCAACGGCAAGGGAAATCGCCGTAAGGAGCATGTCTCCCACATCCCTTTTCTGAATGACGGCAACCAGAAACAGAAGCAGGCAGATACCCACGGCCGCAGCGCTCAGAATCTTTCCCAGATCCGCAAGACGCTTCTGCAGCGGGGTAAGCTCCCCGCCTCCTTCCTCAATCAGGCCTGCTATTTTTCCTATTTCCGTCTCCATACCGGTTGCCGTGACAATGCCCACGCCCCTGCCATAGGTTACCGTCGTGGTCATAAACGCCATGTTTTTCCGCTCTCCCAGACCAAGTCCCTCTCCCGACAGGGCTTCACTGCACTTTTCCACGGGCACGGATTCCCCGGTCAGCGCCGATTCCTCAATCTTCAGATTGACGGCTTGTACCAGTCTCAGGTCCGCCGGAATCTGTCTTCCCGCCTCAAGGAGCACAAGATCCCCCGGAACCAGCTCCACGCTTGGAATCTCCCGCTCCCTTCCGTCCCGAAGCACCATCGCCTTGGGGCTTGAAAGCTGCTGAAGCGCCTCGATTGCCGCTCTGGCTTTTCCCTCCTGGATCACGCCCACGGCCGCATTCAGAACAATGACCACCGCAATAATTCCCGCATCCCCCACTTCTCCCAGAAAGAGAGATACGGCAATTGCCGCAAGGAGTATGTAGATCAGAGGATCGCAGAGCTGTTCAAAAAAAAGCTCTGCCACGGTCTTCTTTCTCTGGTTTTTCAGCCTGTTTTCCCCATACCTTTGTCTCCGCTTCTCTGCCTCGGCACCGGACAGCCCGCAGCCTATGGCGGTGTCAAGCAGCTTTTCGGTTTCTGATGCGCTTTTTCCTGTATACATAATAAATCCCTCCTGCCTTATGATTTTATATGCAAAGGCAGAAGGGATTATTCATATTCAAAGCTTATCCGTCAATTTGTTGCCGGTGTGTAATTGTCATTGTAGCTGTAATTACACCTGATACAGCGGTATATGGTGTATCCCTGACTGTCCGGAGTCGCGGGCACAAGCGTTGACGTATAGGTGTGCCTGTTGGGATCCGGATCAATGACCTCACCATAGGTGCTTCCGCAGCTGCACACAAAGGATCTCTCACCCTTATCCTGACAGTTTGGCTCCTTCAGGATGTACGACGTGTACTGATGCACATGCGGCGTGGGTGTGGGCGTAGGTGATGCCGTAGGTGCGGGTGTCGGCGTTGGCGCCTTGGTAGGTGCGGGCGTGGAGCCCGGTGCCGGGGTTGCCGTAGGTGCCGCGCTCGGAGTGGGTGTCGGCGACTGGGTTGGCGAAGGCGAAGGCTCCAGAACCGGAATCGGCCTGGAATCCAGAACCACACCGCAGACCACGCAGGTCAGCTGTTCCCGTCCCAGCACGGTAGTGGTAGGCTTCTCCACCTCCGTCCAGTCCGTAGCCACATGTCCCATCGCCTGAATCTTCTCGGTGTAAAAGCTTCCGCATTCGCTGCAGGTGTATTTCCGAAGTCCCGCAAGAACACAGCTGGCCTCTCTCTCCACACTGGCCGTGTACTGGTGAGTATGGTCTTTGCTCTGAGCGTTCTTCGGGATCGCCTCCATAGCCACGATCTCGTCACAGTAGATGCACTTCCTCACGCGCTGTCCTTCCTGACTGGACGTGGCCTCCTTTGAAACCTCCCACTCGTCCGGCACATGTCCGGTGGAAGGAATATCTTCATAATAGAAATCTCCGCACTCACAGGTAAACTTTCTGCGGCCCGTCTGATAGCAGGCTGCCTTCCTGTCAATAGTTTCCTCGTATTTATGTACATGGTCGAGAGCCTCCGGCTGTCTTTCCTCCTCGGGTGACGGCTCCGGCACAGCGGTGGGAACCGGTGTCGCTTCCACCTCCTGCTCCTTGCTGACCTCCTGCGTCCTGTCGCTTTCTCCCCTGCCCAGCGAGTATCCCACTGCTCCGATCGTGGCAAGGCAGGCAATCACTGCCAGAACTCCCAAAACACCCGTCAATATTTTCATAAGAACTTCCATGACAAATCTCCATTCAAGCTGCTTTTATATTATGTACTCCTAGATGAATTCAGTATACCACACTCTTGC
>CAJUIO010000053.1 GCA_910586025.1 uncultured Lachnospiraceae bacterium | reverse complement strand
CCACCTTCTCATTCGGATACTCCCTCTCCCCCCGGATCGGCTTCGCTCCCCGCCTTAAATATGCCTTCACCTTCTCCCCATACAGATACGGATCATTCCCCCGCACGATTCCCCACTCCATCATAAGCGCCGCACTTCCGGTTGCAAATGGTGCCGCAAAGGAAGTCCCTGAAACCTGCACGAAAGAGTTGCCTGGCCCTATGGTCGTAATGTTTACTCCTGGTGCCGCTATGTCCGGCTTGACCGTCCCCTGGCCGGTTCGCTCTCCCTGAATACTCTGCATGGGATAGCCTCTGCCCGAGAAATCGGCGTATGATTCATAAACGGTGCTGTACGCCCCCACCGTGATTACCTTTGAGGCAGTGGATGGTATCGTCATTGTCTTATCGGGCGTAGGAGAGAAAAAGCGCGTGGCCTCGTTTAATACATTACTGCTGGGAAGATAAAGGTCATAATTACCGGAAACCGTATGAACAGGAGTCATCTCAAAGGTCCATATTCCGGAATTCACATAAGAGCCTGCGGGCAAGAAGTCAAAATAAATTTCCTGATTTACAGAATAAGGGGCGGGTTCCCCGATGTACAGCAGGATCTGTGTCTGTTCCATTATAAGAGTCTGCATTCCCGTCCGAAGCGTATCAATCTCCTCCCGGATCCCCGCAGGTGAGATCAGCGTAACCCGGAACTGATCCACATATTCCTTCCAAAGCTGCACACTGACAGAGGACTGATAACTTCCAACATTGAGCTCGGCCCTCTTTACAGGCAGATTCACGATACCTCCCTCCGCCCTTCCTCTGACCGGAAGCTTTCCGGAAACGTGTCCTCCGGCCGCCCCCTCGTTTCCGCTTCCCACACAGATTACAGTCCGTCCAATCTCCGCTACATTGTCCAGAAACCGTTCCAGGAGAGAGGTACCATCGTGCGAGCCGTAAGTGTTTCCGAAGCTCAGATTAATGGCAAGCGGCATTCCCATGGATACGGCTTTTCTCACCATATAGGCCAGTGCCCGCATAAGCTCCGTGGTCCTTGGAAAAGAATCCGGCCTGGGACTTCCGAGCTTTACCACAATCAGGCCGCTTTCGGGAGCCACCCCCTGATACCTTCCCTCCGAAAGATTTCCTCCGGCTGACGCAATTGCCGCAACTGCCGTTCCGTGGCCGGAAGTGTCAAAGCTCGGAACCAGCAGCTCCGGATTAGCCGTCCGAAGCGCCGCGTCAATTCTTTCCCTGTCAAATTCCACGCCTGTGGAAAAGCCCGAAGGAGGAGCCGCCTTTCCCGCATATTCCTTCCAAGGCCCCTCCGGTGCCTGCATCAGATTCGCATTCACCACCTCCGCTCTCAATGTCTGGTCCCACAAATAATGGATCCTGCTTCTTCCCGCCAAATCCATGAACTCTCTGTTTTGATAATCAATTCCCTCTGGTGCAACAAGAATGCCTGCCTGTAAGATTCACCTTACGCAAAATGGGCAGTCCTGTTCGGGACTGCCCATTTTGTTATGTCACAGACACAAAAATCTGTGATTGCCGTTTCTTTAATACTTTCCAAAATCATCTCCCAGTGAGATAACCTGCTCATTCATGTTGATATCAACAGAAGGTGCGGAAGACCTGAATGAAGAGGAGCCTGAATTTCCATTTCCAAGGTTGTAGATGGAAAGCATATCTCTCATTCTTGCCGCCTGGTTGGAAAGCTCCTCGCTGGCTGCCGCACACTCCTGGCTGGTTGCGGAGTTTGTCTGAACCACCTGCGATACCTGGCTGATCGCCTGCTCGATCTGAGCCACTGCGGTTGCCTGATAGTTGGAGGATTCTGCGATACCGTTGATCAGCATTTCACTCTCCTGCACCACGTTTGTGATTGCTTCCAGTGCCTGTGCCGTATTATCCACGATCTTGCTTCCCATGTTAACCTTGTCGATGGAATCCTCAATCAGCTCAGCCGTCTCAGCCGCTGCAGCCGCACTCTTTGCCGCCAGACTTCTAACCTCCTCAGCCACAACCGCAAAGCCCTTTCCTGCCTCGCCCGCTCTTGCTGCCTCAACCGCCGCATTCAGCGCAAGAATATTGGTCTGGAATGCAATATCGTCAATAACCTTAATGATTCTGGAAATGCTTTCGGAGGATTTATTGATATCCTGCATAGCAGTCGTCATATCCTGCATCTGCTTATTGCCTTCCTTAACATCCTCAATCGCCTTGGCAACCAGATTAGCCGCCGTATTTGCTTCCTCTGCGTTCTGCCTTGTCTTATCAGCGATTTCATCGATAGATGCCGTGATCTCCTGAATTGCACTTGCCTGCTGGGTAGAGCCCTGTGCAAGAGCCTGACTTGCGCTTGCCACCTGGGAAGAACTGATGGTAACCTGAGAACCTGCGTCACTGATATTGGTCAGTGCATTCAGATTATCCTCTACCAGCTTCTTTAAGGAATGACCAAGCACGTCATCCGAAGATTTGGGATTTACCGTAATTGTAAGATTACCGTTAGAAACCTCCTCCGCAATCTTAGCCTGATATTTAATGTTGTTGACCACTTCGTTATACTCATCTACCAGTCCGCCAAACTCGTCATTATTATACTTGACGAGATTGATGTCAACACGCCCCATTGCAATATCCTTCGCCGCAGTGGAGAGCTGTTCCACCGATTTCTCAATGGCCTTGACCAGCTTAAGTGCCAAAAATACCGTAAGCACGACGGAAATCACCGCAAAGACTGCTGTAAAGATAGCCGCATACGTAGTATACTGCTCCTGTGCCACCGGATCTGTGATCTTTACTGCGCGCTTTGTAGTCAGGTCACCGATAATAATATTCAGGACCGTGATCGCAATAGGGATCATAAAACCAATGATCAATTTTGTTTTCATCTTCATGTCTTTCATTGCTCATACCTCTCATTCTTCGTCTAATATCATATCGTTTGCCTGCTCAGCAACCGACAAGTCCTCGTCGTTCAGAAGCTTATCGGGATCCAGCAGTAATTTAACAGAATCTCCCACTTTACCAATGCCGTATACATATTTCTGCTGTGCTCTGTCCATGCGTCCGATTGAAGGAGGAGGCAGAATATTTTCATCTTTGATCTCGACTACCTCTGCAATCTTTTCCACGATCAGACCTACCACCGTAGATTTTACATTGATGACAATGATACAGGTTCTGTCATTATATTCAAAGGGTTGCTGCTTGAATCTCAGCCGCACATCAATCACGGGAATAACCTTTCCTCTCAGATTGATAAGCCCCTTAATATAATCCTCTGTTTCCGGAATTGCCGTTATCGCCTGAAACTGAATAATCTCGTTTACATACTGTATCTTCAGTCCAAAATACTCATTCCCGGATTTAAAGGTCATATACTTGCCTTTTGTGGTATCATGCTCGTTAGAAGCATTAGCTTCCGCCGCGCGTTTTCTCAATTCGCTCGTTTCACTCATACATATACCCTTCCTTTCTTATTAGTCTATTAATCCGCCGGCATCCAAAATCAATGCGATGCTGCCGTCTCCAAGCTGCGTACAGCCCGACAACCCCTTTACCTTCTTGATATAAGAAGGAATCGGTTTTACAACGATCTCCTGCTCCCCGATCAGTCTGTCCACGAAAAGACAGATCTTCTTATCCTCCACCTCGAGGATCAACATGGTTCCGTCCTCAACGGCTTCCTTATACTCCGTAAGACCATACCATCTGCCCAGTCGAATTACCGGGAAGCACTCGCCGCGGATCATGATAAATTCATCACCGTTGGGTTCATGAATCATCATCTCCTCCTTCACAGTGACGAACTCCTTAATCACTCCCGTCTCAAGGACAAAGGAAGAATTGCCGGTTTCCATGACGATTCCATCCACAATCGCCAGAGTAAGCGGAATCTTCAGGCTCATAATCGTGCCCATTCCCGCAACACTCTCAATATCCAGCATACCGCCGATAGCCTGAATATTCTGCACTACCACGTCCATTCCCACGCCTCGTCCCGAATATTCCGTGATCTGCTCATTGGTGGAAAAGCCGGGCAGAGTGATAAACTGGTACACCTCTTTATCCGTATAGGCAGACTCCGGTTTTCCGTCATCCAAAAGGCCCTGTTTTCTCGCCTTGGCAAGTATCTTATCTCTCTCAAGACCCTTTCCGTTATCCTCCACGCTGATCCATACCTTGCCCGCCTCGGTTTTAGCAGACAAAGTGACCTTACCCTTATCCGCTTTTCCGCTGTCAATGCGCTCCTCATTTGTCTCAATTCCATGATCCACCGCATTTCTCACAAGATGCATGAGAGGATCGGAAATGTGCTCGATAATATTTTTATCCACTTCCGTCTGTTCCCCGACCATCTCAAACTCGATATCCTTTCCGAGCTTTCTGGATACGTCAAAGACAATCCTGTTCATCTTCTGGAAGGTATTGGTAAGGGGCACCATACGCATGGACATAATCACATTCTGCAGATCCGTGGCAATCTTGGACATCTGAGCCGCCGCCTTGTTAAACCGGGCAAGATTAAGTCCGGGCACCTTCAGATCCGGATTCTGCAATACCACGGATTCCGCAATAACCAGCTCACCGATCAGATCCATCAGCTGATCCATCTTACTGACATTCACACTGATAAAGGAAGCCTTCTCTGTCTTGGGTTTGTCTTTCGCCAGAGTTTTATGCTTGCCGGGATCCTTGGATTTAATGACAAAGTCTCCGGGAGCGATCTTGGGCTTTTCAGGAGCCTTCTCCGCCTTCGCATCGGCTGCTTCCTCATTCCCCTTAGATGCCTCCTGCGCCTTGTTCTCTATCTCCTCCACACTGGAATCCAGATCAATGACCCGCATGGTATCATCACCAAAATCAAAGCCCTGAAGGAATTCCTCCGCCTTACACTCAAAAACCTCCACCTTTTCGATATCATAGCCGATTCCGATTATCTGACGGATCTCTTCCTCGCCGCACTGTGCCTGCAGCAAAATCTTGAAGCCTTCCTTCAAAATCGTCTCCGCACAGGAAGCGTCGGCGATAATATCCTCCGGCGAATACAGAAGATCCTCTGCGATCTCCTTTAGTGCGTACACCGTCTTATATGCATGTACGTTCACCATCTCCGTTTCCGGGAAAAACGTGATGAAAATCTTATAAAACCGGCTGTCCTTGGTCGCCACGGGCGCAATATAAAAATGCTTGGGCTCCACATGCACATTCTCGGGCGGTGCCTCCTTGCCCTCCGAAACCGTTATGCCGTTTTTCAGCATATCCAGGAATTTGTCGAGCCTTGCAATGATATCGCTGGCATCCCCGTCCACCGGATCGCCGTTCCGGATTTTATCCATTTCATTTGAAATGAAATCCGCCACCTCCAACACATGTTCCACCAGCTCAAGATGAGGTACGTTGTCAGGGTGGGACTCTCTCAGATAATAGAAAACATCTTCCAGCTTATGTGCGATAGCCGTGATATTGTCAAACATCATAATACCTGATGAGCCTTTGATCGTATGCATCGTTCTGAATATCTCATTAATACTGTCTTCATCAAAACAATCTGCATCCTTCTGCTCCAGAACTCTGTCCTGAAGCTGCTCAAGCAGCTGTTCATTCTCAAACAAGTACATATCCAGCATGCCATCAGTACTAAATTCTTCAGCCATATTCTTCTCCTTTCCAGCTTATTCTAACCTTATGTTTTTATCAGATCAGCTCCAGCTTCTTTAATACCTGTTCGAACCTTTCCTGATCAATGGGCTTGCCGGAATATACCGTACATCCCAGTTCAAATGCCATATTGACATTTCTTTCCTCATTCAAAGCCGTTGTCATAATCACCTTAACGGCCTTATCGGAGGGAATCTCTCTCTCCTTTTCCAGATTACGGATACCCACCAGCGCCTGATAGCCATCCATAACGGGCATCATAATATCAAGACACACCAGATCATAAGGCTCTCCGTCTTCCAGGGCCATCATGAATGCATCCACCGCTTCCATCCCATCGACTGTCACGTCACATTCGCCGTACTTTGACAGGAAATTCACCATGAACTTCCTTGTTACAAAATCATCTTCTGCCAATAGAATCTTCATCATTGTCTCCTTTACATTTTATTTAAAAGCGCATATGTCCTCTTAGGTATATCGGAGAGTTTCTCCTGATATTCAACTGCCCCGAGATCATAAGCCACTTTAGGCATCCCATAAACCACACAGGTGGATTCATCCTGTCCGATGGTTCTCGCACCGGCCTTGCGCATGGCGAGAAGTCCCTTTGCGCCGTCTCCGCCCATTCCTGTCAGAATAATACCCACGGCATCCCGTCCTGCCACCTTTGCCACGGATTCAAACAGTACGTCCACGGAAGGGCAATGTCCGTTTACCTTGGGTCCCTTCCTGCATTCCACCTGATACATCCCGTTTACCTTCACAAGATGCATGTGCTGGTCTCCTCCAGGAGCGATTACCACATGCCCCGGAAGCACCCTGTCTCCGGTTCTTGCTTCCTTTACCTGCACCCGGCACTGATCATTCAGCCTCTTTGCGTACATCTCCGTAAATCCCGGAGGCATATGCTGCACAATGACGATCCCGGGTATATCGGTTCCATACTCCTTCACCACGTCGAAGATGGCTTCCGTGCCGCCCGTGGAAGCTCCGATTGCCACGATGAGATCCTTTCCCTTTACAGAAGAAAGGCTCTGCTCCTCCTGCTTCATTACCGTCTTCTTAATGTTGCTGATCTTCGCCGTGGAAGCAATCTTGATCTTTACAAGAAGCTCGTTGCGGATGAAGTCCTCAAGCTGCGCCCTGCTGGATACGGCGGGCTTCGCCACAAAATCCACGGCTCCCGCCTTCAATGCGTCAAACACTTTATCGCTTAAGGAGCTGATCACCACCACGGGAAGCGGATACTGAGGCATCAGCTTTCGCAGAAACTCTATTCCGCTCATCCGGGGAAGCTCCACATCCAGCGTCATCACATCCGGCTTATGGGCCAGAATGGCATCTCTTGCCTCGAAGGGATCCTTGGCGGTAGCAACAACCTGAATCGCAGGATCTCTGCTCAGGTTCTGGACAAGCAGCTCCCTGAAAACGATAGAATCTTCAACTATCAAAACTTTTATCGGCCGCATAAGCAATCCTTCCCTTCTTTATTTTTTGAATATCGACGGCTGGATGATCTGGAACGGCGTGCTGTTCCTGTTCAGGGTCTCGGTTGTCCCTATGAACAGATATCCGCCCGGCTCAAGGGCATCATATACCTTCTGCACCAGCTGCTCTTTTGTCTTCTCATCAAAATATATCATAACATTGCGCAAAAATACAGTATGCATTTTCTTTTTGAAGGGAAAAGGATCCATCAGGTTGAACTGTCTGAATACAACTTCCTTTTTCAGTTCATCCGTCACCCTGTACTGGGCGCCTCCGGCCACCGATTTGAAAAAATGCCTCTTCCATTGTTCCGGAAGATTTTTCAGCTGTTCCGCACTGTAAACACCCGCAAGAGCCTGCTGAAGCACCTTGGTCGAAATATCCGTGGCAAGAATCTTTGTATCCCACTGGCTGCGCTCAAGTCCAAAGAAATCCGCAAGAACCATGGCGATCATATAGGGCTCCTCGCCGGTAGAGGCTGCACCGCACCAGATCCGGAGATCCTTGGTCCTGGCTTCCTTTTCCTTAAGACCCGGAAGCACTACCTTCTTGAAGTAATCAAAATGCTCAAACTCCCTCATAAAATATGTATGATTCGTTGTCAGGAAATTAACCAGCATTTTTTCCTGGGTACCCGTCTTGTCACGCTCCACCACGTCCATATATTCGTTAAAATTATGCCAGCCGTTAGCTTTGATATAGTTCTCAAGCCGTCCGTTGACGATCACCTTCTTCTGGCTTAAATCAATGCCGTAACGCTGCTTCATAAAAACGGATATTCTTCTAAATTCTTCATCGGTTATCACCTTTGATCCCTCCCGTCAAAATAATAAATGATTCAAATCAACACAGCTGACGCCATATTTTACAGCATATATCAAAAATATCAGGATTAAAATTCACACCGGCCTCGCCCTGCATAACCGCAAGCGCTTCCTCCCGCTTCCTTCCATCCTGCGTCAGCATGCAGAATCTATTCATCAGAGAAACAATCTGTGCGGCAAGCGGAATTTCCTCCCCCTTAAGTCCCTGGGGATATCCGCTCCCATCCCAGCTTTCATGATGGTAATGCGCCGTATCTGCAGATATTTTCACAAAATCATTGTAATCACTGCTGCCATGCAGGTCAAAAAGCAGCTTTGCGCCTATCTCCGTATGACTGCGCATAACGGCCGCTTCTTCCCTGGTCAGTTCCTCTTTTTTCTGAAGTATCTCCTTTGGAATTCCTATCTTTCCGATATCGCAGAGAGATGCCGCCAGCTCAATGGTATCTATAAAGGTATCTGAGATCTTTTCTTCAAACCGGGGCGATAGCTGCATTCCCTGCGCCAGCATTCTGCAGTTGTGCTTAAGCCGCCTCGTGTATTCTTCCCCATGTCCGGAATTCTGTATCGCAATATTTCCAAGGGCCTGCAGGATGCTCTTTTTTTCCTGCTCCATCTGCCGCAGCTGTTCGCTGACGGATATCTGAAGCTTCCTGTTCATTTCCCGAAGCTCCTGCGCCATCTCGTAGAGCCGCAGCTGTACGCTTACCCTTGCCTTTACAACCTCCGGAATAAAGGGCTTTGTGATATAATCTCCGCCGCCTAAGTCAAACCCCTCGATAATGTCCTCGAGCTCGTCAAGGGCAGAAATAAAGATCACCGGAATATTTCTTGTCTCCTCATCTTCCTTTAACAGTCTGCACAGCTCATATCCGCTCATTCCCGGCATGGATATGTCCGTGAGAATCAGCAGAGGCGGATAGGTCCTGACAAGCTCAAGGGCCTCCTCTCCGTCAGCTGCCAGTACGGGGTGATACCCCATATCCTGAATAATTTCCCCGAGAATCACCCGGTTTATTTCCACATCATCCGCAATAAGGATTGTTCCTCTTCCCATATTCTCATAAGCCATGTACGCCTCCCCCTTACTGCAGAAATCCCTTTACTTCCTCAAAACCGGAAACCACTTTTTCATAGTTTCCTCTCTGTATTGCCATTTTCAGCCGGAGAACCGCACGGCCCACTTCCCGGGGAGCCCTCTCCGTCAGCTGCCGGATGGTCTCCATGAACATCTCCGCCTTTTCCCAGTTTTCCATTTCCACACAGAGAATCAGTTTGGAGAGATTCTTTTCAAGGGCGGCTCTGTTTTCCTGTGTTCCAAACTGCTTGAGAGCACCCGGATCCTGTCCCTGCATCTCCCCGCGGGATTTCATAAGGGCGGATTTTTTCACGTCATCCGTCCTGAAGGACGCACCGGAATCGTCGCTGCAGGCATCCACCCAGATGGAAAAGGAAAACGTGCTTCCCACTCCCTTTTTACTTTCCACTGCGATCCTTCCGCCCATCAGCTCTGCCAGCTGCTTGCAAATATTGAGTCCCAGGCCGGTGCCGCCGTACTTTCTCGATATGGACGCATCCACCTGTGAAAAGCTCTGGAACAATTTATCTCTGTCCGCCTTATCAATGCCAATACCGGAATCAATCACTATAAAAAACAATTCTATTCTGTCATTCACCTGGGCCGTTTTGAGCACTTCCAGCGTGACCTTCCCCACGGAGGTAAATTTCAACGCATTGGAAAGCAGATTGTTGAGGATCTGCTTAATCCGAAGCTCATCTCCCACCACGTATTCGGGAACCCTTGGGGAAACCGTCACAAAGAATTCCAGTCCCTTCTCGGTAATTTTATTTATATGATGGGCCTTCACATAATCCAGCATATCCCTCACGTGAAATCTGTGGGGCTCCAGCGTGAATTTGCCGGCCTCAAGCTTTGAAAAATCCAGAATATTGTCAATAATCTTATTCATATCCCCACAGCAGCGTTCAATCATCTGCATGGGACGCAGCTTATCCGGATCCGTCTCCATCTCAAGAAGCTCTCTGATATTCCCCAGAACGCCGTTTACCGGTGTACGGAGCTCATGAGTCACATTTGCGACAAACTCCGTCTTCACCTTCTCCGCCTGTCGGACTTCCTGCTTTACCTGAGCAATCTCCCTTCTCAGGTGCTCCTTTACCAGAGTGTCATTGGCCATGCATATATATGTTTCCGGATAGCCGTCACTTTCCATAATCCTTACTTCCACAGGAAAGCAGGTGAGATTTTTGCGATATGCCACTAGATTCTGCAGTCCGTGACCAAAGGGATACTCAGTCTCAAGACCGTTTTCTGCAGTTGCGAAATGATTGGGAAAAATATCGCTGATATTTCTGCCGCAAAGATCCTTATCATATTCTAATTTTACCTCTGCCGCATCATTAGCATAAACAATCTTCCCCGAACGGTCAAACATGATAACCATTTCAAGCGCATCCTTCACAGGGAAGATGCCTTCATTGCCCTCTCCCATAAGTTCCCCCTCGGTCAGAATCCTGCCGCCTCAATCTTTACCGCAAGAAAGGCAGCAAAAACATTTGTTTTTTTGCTGCCCGATATCTACTGAAACATCACGAAAAATTAAACTCATCTGTAACTTCCACAATGTCGAAGAAATCTTCCTTGGCAAGCTTAAAACACTCCAGTATATCCGGCGAAAACTGCCCGCATTCACCGTTTAGAATCATATCATACGCCACTTCGCCGGCATACGCACTCTTATATACCCTGGGGCTTACCAGTTCATCGTAAGCATCTGCAATAGCAACCACCTGTGCGCTGATGGGAACCGCATTGCCCGCCAGATGTTCAGGATATCCGTTGCCGTCCCATCTTTCATGATGATACCGACAGATTTCATAGCAGTAACGAGAGAAATCATCCTTAAGATTTCCGCAGAACTTCTTTAAAATCTCACATCCGATTCCGGTATGCTTCCTCACGATCTGTGCCTCCTCGGGAGTAAGCAGATCCGGCTTCAGCAGTATGTCGTCCGGAATTCCGATCTTGCCGATATCATGGAGAGCCGATGCCCTGACCATCTCGTCAATCTGCTTTGGTGTCAGACCATATTCCGGATAATTCTTCATGAGCTGTTCAAGCAGGATCTTGGTAAAGGATTTGATATGCCTGATATGTTCTCCCGCCTCGAAATTTCTGAACTCAACAATAGAACTCAGCGCATGAATGACAAACTCGTTATCCTCCCGGGCTCTGTGCTCCTGGAGCTTGATCGTCTCTTCCTGCTCTCTGAGTTTCTCTTCCATATTCCGTTTATTCTGGTAAAGCTCGATAATGTTTCCCGCTCTGCGCCTTACGATATAGGGATAAAAGGGTTTGTGCATCACGTCGGCAATCCCGTAGG
Source organism: uncultured Lachnospiraceae bacterium (assembly GCA_910586025.1). Lineage (GTDB taxonomy): Bacteria > Bacillota > Clostridia > Lachnospirales > Lachnospiraceae > Suilimivivens. Next base: position 12,891 of record CAJUIO010000053.1, on the reverse strand, counting down.
AATAAGCCTGATCCTCACTGTCACCCACCGTCTCTCCCGTGATCAGAATGACGGGGATCTTCTCGATCAGACCATGGCTTTGCATATACTCCAGCACCTCGAATCCGTTCAGCACCGGCATAATCAAATCCAGCAGGATCAGTGCGAGATTCGGATTATTCTCAATCTGCTGTATGGCATCCCGGCCGTCCTCCGCCTCCAGAATCTCATAATCCTCCTCAAAGACTCCTTTGAGGATCATTCTGTTTATCTCTTCGTCATCTACGATTAATATCTGCTGTCTGCCCCTGTTCATAATATCTCCTTATTATCTTCAGACCAAACAATTTCCACATCTTCTAAACTACCATTTTTCGTGACAAATGTCAAATCAAATGTCAGGCTGTCACGGTTTGTTTTCTTCAAGAATTCTGATAAAACGGCTGTACTCCACTTCCAGCTGCCCGCTTAATTCCTCGAGCTTTTCGTGATCAACCTCTTCGGGTGACTTGCCCTTTAACATGTCGGAAATCTGTGACACCACCTTGTAAACCGGATCCAGTCCCAGATTGGCCGTAACGCCCTTCAGGGTATGTGCGCTCACGTAAGCCGCCTCATAATCCTTCTTGCCGAGATTTTCCTTGACACCGGCAAAATTCTTGTCATCCAAAAATTTCATGATAAACTTCATGTACAGTGTTTCGTTCCCCATAAAACGCTTCAGCGTGGCATCCACGTCCGCACCATTTTCCTCCAGCTGCTTTCTGAATTTTTCGTCCATATTCTGCTTCCTCTTTTCCTCCATTTTCCTTCTTTTGTCTCTTTAGGAAAACGGTTCTCTAAACGATATCATTTTAGCACAACAAGTGCATTACCGTCAATGTAAATGACGCATCAAAATTTGCATGAATTTTAATTCCCATATTTGCATAAAAATGGAAGCCCGGAATTTCAGACAATAACAAAGCGCACGCCCCGGAATCAATCACGCCGACCAGCACACCCTTTCCGGACAAATAGGGGCTGCGCACGGTAACCGGCCGGATACAGGAGGCCTCTTTTCCTGAAAGAACGGAAAAATAGAGTCTTTTGGGTTTCTCCACGTACTCCACCTCATCCAGCCGGGCAAAGGTTTCAATCAGGTTTTCCGGCAGTGTCACGATGGCATACCCGGCTATAAGCTCCTCCACCTGTATCACCTCTCCGTTTAATCTTCCAAGATCACCGTTATATTTAACGATCAGCTCCCATCTTTTTTCCTCTTCCATATAACCCACATTCAGCTGTCCGGATTTCAGTCTCACGTCCTCCGAAACAGACAGGGCAAGGTTCAGCAGATTTTCCAATTTCTGACTGGCCATATTACACTGTTCTCCTTAAAAGGCTCTTACAGTTCATTATATGACCGGGTGCAGGGAGAAGAAACCGGCATCTGCCACACAACCGCAGAATCCATATGGGACAGACCCCTGCAGCCCGTTCTCGCCATCACGCCTCTGAGCTCATCGTTCATTCCAAGCAGGGCTTTTGCGACACCGTTCCCGCCCTCCGTGCGCAAAGGCTCCATCAGAGCCCTTCCCGCACAGACTCCGTCCGCTCCCAGAGCAAGCGCCTTAAAGGCATCCGTTCCGCCAAGAATCCCGCAGTCCACAAAAACCGGTATTTTCCCTCCCACCGCCTTCACGATATGGGGCAGTATTTTAAGCGGAGGCAGCGCATAATCCATGATGCCGTGGTGATGGGAGACCACAATTCCGCTAACTCCCGCCATCAGGCATTTGTAGGCATCCTTCACGCTCAAAATCCCCTTCACGATAAAGGGAATCCCGGCAGCCTCCACAAAACTTCTAATCTCATCCGCCGTTTTGGGTCTCATCCGCCATCCCATGACCACGTCATATTCCCCGCTGCGGTCAAAGGCATGATCCACATCCATTCCCACCGCCAGAACGCCGCATTCCCTTGCATGCGCAATCCTGTCCAGAATCATCCCGTTATCCTCATAGGGCTTGATGATCTTGATGGTTTTTGCGCCGGTGGCCGTGATTTCCTCCAGCTCCTTCTCATCTCCCATGCCTGTCCAGTTCACGGCTCCCGCCATTTTTGCTCCCTGCGCCATCTGTACGGCTCCCGCCTCGCAAACACCGTTCAAATGCGACAGGGCCGCCGTCATAATGGGCGTGGCAAAGGTTTCCCCAAACAGTGAAAAGGACGTATCCGGCTTTTCACTGTCAATATGCCGCATTTCCAGCAGCAGCGAATCAAAATAATCCCTGGTGATCTGATCGGAATCACCTCTTCTCAACTGTTCCATCCAGGTTCCCTCCTTTTACTTATAGGTAATTGCAAAACTTGTAAATTTGCAGAATATTCAGACAATATTTTCTGCGAAAAGCCTTATTCGCCATGAAATCAAGACCATAGAAGGCAGGAGAGCCTTTGCTCGACTGACTTATGCTTTACTGGGCTTGATGGAATGCCTGGCGAAACAGGATTTGAGGAGAAATATTGTCTGAATCTTTCAGCAACTTACTGTTTCGCAATCACCTTAGTTTTACTTATGATTCTACCACAACTGTGATACCTTCACATCCCTTTCCATATATAATTTCACAATTTCCTCAAGAAGCCCCGAAAGCTCTTCCAGGCTTTCCGCCTCTCTTTCCAGGCGCTGTGCCTCCCCTTTCAGGCTCCGGCACAGTATCCAGTTATTCTTCACAAAGCGGGGAAGCCTGTCCGCAGTCTCCCGCACCTCCCGCATCCTTTTCCTCACCTGTGACGCCATCTGCGAAAGAGCCTGCACCTGACCGGCCATCAGAGAGTAATCCGTCATCAGGATCATGTGCCCCTTCATATCCTGTGAGAAGGTCTTTTGGTGAAAAGCCGCCGCAAGCATGTCTCTGCCCTGTCCGGTGAGAAAAACACTGCGGTAGATCGCCGGAATTCCCGCGCTTATAAAGTCTCCGATATCCGAGAGCGTCAGCTTCTCTCCGTTCAATCCTGTTTTTCTCCCGCCTCCCAGCTCCATCAGCTGCATCAGCGTTGCCGCACAGCCATCCCTCTGTTCCGGCGGCATCTGCATCAGGAAGCAGGAGAGCGCCGCCGCATAGCTTCCCAGATCTCCCCGCCCCGGCACATAATCATTTTTCGTTCCGCCAAAGACCGTCACGTACTCTCCGGTACGGGGATCCTGCTCCAGGGAGGCGAACATATATTTGACATCGTGATATCCTGCGAAATTTTTTACCTGAACCGGAGTCTTCACATAATAGACCTGATCCTCCGGGACGATGGAATTTCCCAGCACATTCACGTAATCATTTTCACCGAAAATCCCCGTGATCCTGCGTCTTCTCTCCTCATACCCATCCCTGCCGTACTCTTCCTTCCATCCTGCGATCGCACTCTCGGAAAAGCCCTGGCCGTCTATATTGTAGCAGGCATCCACCAGATCGTCATATTTCGTGGACATCGTGACAAACTGCGCCTTGTTTCCTCCCTTGGAGTGTCCTGTGACGATCACTCTCCGCTCCTTTGAGATCCCGCCTCTTTCCACTGCATCCTCGAAATAATCAAGGGCCCTCTCCTGCTGCCGTGTGCTTTCTGCCGTCATTCCAAGTCCGTTATCGGGCCATTCCCCGTCACCCGTTCCCCTGTAGACCACATAGAGTGTGCCCGTCTCCTCCGATCCGAAGGTGCAGGCCGCGGTACCGCTGTCATATCCCATCAGGCAGCTCTGATTGTCAATCACAAGGCTCCCGATCTCCGGGTTCCGGGCAGCCTGCGTAAGCACCGTATACTCTCCGAAATGAATGCCTCCCTCCTGGCAGTCCGGATGACGGGACAGCTCCTCCAATATTTCGTTCATGGTCATGCCGTCATCCGCCTCTTTATAATCTATGTACATAAAGGTATTGAGCACCAGGCTGATTTCCTCCTCTGTCATCTGTCACTCCCCTTTTCCGGATTTCCTCCATCTATCCATCTCCTGTATCGAAAGCCGCCGTTCTCATCCATGGAAAACACCAGCTCCGCCACGGCCTCATAGCCCTCATAGACGCTTCCCGCAAAATTCTCCTGCATGATCATCTCATAATCCTTCCGTTCTCTGGCAAGACTTAAGGTTCCCCGGATCTGCCAGCCGTTTGCCGCATTCATCTTCTCAAAGATATCCAGCCTCTTCTCCCATTCCCGCTTTTCTCCCCGTGTCTCCTTCGGGTAAATATAGAACTGAGCCATGGAACGGGAATCCTTCAGGAACTCATCGGCAGTCATATCCTGCCCATACTCGGCCGGAAATACAAACTCCGGTATTTTATAGAAGACCTTGCAGACTCCGAAGCAGCTCCCGGCCAATGTGCCGATTTTCTCTTCCAGCTCTTTCCTTAGAAGAAAAGCGGGATAATTGTCCGCAAAACAGCCCTCTCCTCCCTCCCGGATAAACCGAACCAGTACCCTCCTGTCAGGATTCCTCCTGTCTGAGGCGACAATCATCCTGTAGTCCTTCCCCGCCTGGCCCGCATAATCCTCCACGAATTCAAACTCTTCCCCGTATTTTTCCTTCATATAGGAGAGCATCCTTTCTCTTTCCGCTTCCTTTTTCATACCACACCCCGCAAACGCAAGCACGGCCGCACCTGCGGCCGCCATAATAAGCAGCCGCAGCATAAGCCTTGCCCCCTCTTCCCTTCTCATGAGATAATATTGCTTCCAAGACCGCTGCCCTGGTCCATATTTCCTTTTTCCGCCGTCTGATACTGTCTCGCCATCTCCTGCAGATCCTGCACATGCTCCTGTACCATGCGATATAGCTTCTCCATATCCGGAGAGAGCGAATCGAACTTGTTTCCATAGGCGGAAGCCGCTTCTCCCTGCCAGACACCGCTTAGCCTTTTCACCAGGGACAGCATCTCCCCTGTGAGATTTTTCATCTGATTTCCAAGTGCTGCGAATTCTCCGGAGGTCTGCAGCAGCTTCTCCGGCGTTACTCTTAACATTCCTTCCATAATCCTATGTTCTCCTTTCTTCTGCCGATGTCCTAATAGGTTCTTGACGCTGCCGTCTGTGCGTTTCTCGCCTCAGCCTGCTCATATCTCTTTGCGATCTCGAGGAGCGCCTGTATGTACTGATTGATCAGCCGGAAAAAGGCATCCATCTGCTGACTGTCTCTTGAAAACGCGCCGTGGAACGCATCCTTTGCCTGTCCGTCCCACATCTGGCACAGTGCCTGCTCCTTTCCCTGAAGATCCCGGGCCTTTCCCTGAAATTGTCCGTTTAAATTCTGCAGCTCTCCCGCCGCACTTCTCAGCCTTGCCGAGGTAACCTGAATCATTGCCATTCTTTCTTCCTCCTTTTTGATGTTGTCTGTTCCCGAAACGAATTTTTATCTGTAGCTTCTTGCCCTTGCAGTCAGAGTGTTCCAGACCTCCAGTCTGTAAATCTGTTCGGCCTTTTTCCGGATCTCGCAGGACAATGCATCCAGCTTCCCGGCGCTCTCCCTGATCTGTTCCAGTATTCTCACCTCCTTCCGGGCAAAAGCATCCGCATTGCCGCTCACCCACGCCGCCCTCAGGTCGGTCAGCGTCCTGATTCCCGAATCATTTGCGATTCCACACAGGCCCTTTGCGGTCAGGGACAGAGAATCCCCAAGCGCCTTCATCTGTTCAAAATTTACCTCAATTTCCTCCAATGACATTCCTGTTCTCCTTTTCCGCAAGAGCATATTCCCCAGCAATCTCCCGCAGCCTTTCGGAAAGCTTTCGGAGCTCCCCGGAAAGCTCTTCACCCTCCTGCCTGCGCTTCTCAATTCTCCTTCGGAACCGTTCCCCGCTTCTGCCCGCAAAGCATTCCTGCGTCCCCTGCGCAAGCGCTCCGATTTCCGCATAGGCCTGCGCAAGCCTGCCGCACAATTCCGCCATCTCGCAGGATTTCTGTGTCAGGAACTCCGGCCTTACCTGAATTTTATCGCCATCCCGCGTCTCATATCCGCCCATGTCTCTCCTCCTTTTTCTCTCTAGCCCAGCCGGGATAAGACCTCCGCCTCGCATCTTATAAACTCTTCCTCCGCCCGGACCAGAACGCAGATCACCTCACCCATCCGTCTGGCACACTCATATCCCTCCCCAAGCCCTCTCTGAAAGGAATCGCAGTAAATTCTTCCCGCCTCCCCCTCCCAGCTCTCCTGAATCAGCGCAAGCTCCTCCTTCAGCCTGTTAAGCAGATCAAAAATTCCGGTGAGGCCTTCCAAAAGCATGGTCTCCCTTGTCTTAAGCCGGGGTGCCTCAAATGCCAGATTCCATCGATCCATTGTATCCGTCTCCTTCCTCTCAAAATAAGACCAGCGTTTCCCCGCTTTGTATTCCCTGCTGCCCGAGCGACAACGTCTTATCCAGCAGGCTTTCCCTCTGAACGGCATATAAATACATTTTGTCGCTGCCGCAGACCTGCATCCCCTCCGCAAATGCCGCAAGATGCGCAGCCTTCTCTATGATCTCTCCCACCGGAATTTCTTCGTCCAGCTCAAAATCACAGATACGGTTAACCGCGGGAATCTGAATATCAACTAATATCATCATATAAAGGTATCCTTATCCTTTCCGTCCTGCCATAGGGGCCTGACTTATAAAAGCCGTTTCCGGGAGCCAGCGCCCTGCTCATCTGCGTATATCCCAGATCATCCATGGCAAGCATTCTCTGATTATCCACATTTCCGCCAAGATGGACACCGCACTGACATTTCACAAACTGTTCAAAAAGCGGCGTTCCAAAGGCCTCCGTCTCCTTTCCCGGACACTGCAGGGCAATGACAGGAAAAAGACGGCCCTGCTCCAGGCGCTGTTCCAGCTCCTTCCCCGCTTCCCTAATCTCCTCCTCATACCCGCACAGCATTCCGGTAAAATCCGCAAGATCACACAGGCACAGATACCAGCCCTCCTGTCTGTCCTTCCGGCCGCAGTACCAGCTTGCAAAGGAGGCTCCATCTGAAATTACCGTCAGCCTCTCCTCCTGCCCCTGAATGGATGCCGCTTCCAGAGCTCTCGCACCGAGCATCCTCTTTCTGTCAATGAGAGCCGTTCTCCCGCCCAGCTTCCATATTCCTTCCATCATGCAAAGCAGCAGATTTCTCTTGCCTGTCTGCGGCGCTCCGGATATCAGGAAGGTATCCCCCTCTTTAAGGCTAACTGTCTTGATATACCCGCTGATCTCCTCATAGCCTATGGGAAGATCCCCCTCCGCCGTCTCCTGCCCCGCAAAATCCCGAAGCATGGAATGATAGCAAGGCTTTGCGGGAACCACCGGAAATCTCTCCCGCCTGATGTCAGGGCATGCGCCGTCCCATCTTTTTACAAGCTCCTCGATCCTTTCGATGCGCTGATAATCATCCCCTGGAGCCACGAGAGGCACCTGAAATTCCAGAATGCGCTCGGATATCCGGCAAAGTCCCCTTCCCTTCACATTCTCCTTTGGCCAGACCGAGGTCTGATACCTGCGCAGGATATCCCCGTATTGGAAACGGTCGCTCATCTCAAAGGCAAGCGAGGTCTTCATCTTTTCAAAGAGCTTTCCCGGAATATCACCGCCTCCCGCTCCGGATGCTGTGAGAATCAGATAAATTCCATAATTGATTCCCTCTCCCGCCAGATGCTCAATCAGGCTTTGATATGCGTCCTGCGTCATTTCCCGGAAGCCTCCGTAGCCGTCGATCACAAGAAACAGAACACTCTCTGGTCCGTTATGCTTTCTGTACTGCCAGAAGCTGATTCCCTTAAGCATCTCCCTTCTTGCTTCAAAGAGCTTTTCCAAGTGATAAAAAAAGCATTCCGCCTCCTCCTTCCCCCTCATGATTCCAAGGCAGTGAGGCATGGCCTCAAAGCACCCCACACCCGCATGATCCGCCCCGGCCAGCAGAATCCTCACCTGCTGCGGGGAATAATCCCCGCACAGCTGCCACAGCAGCGTCTGCAGGAGCGTGCTCTTTCCCGTGGCCGAACCGCCGGCGAGAAAAAGATTTCCCTCCTTTGCGGGATCATAGTACAGCGGATACTGCATCTGACATTCCGGATCGTCGCACAGTCCCAGACACAGGCGGATTTCCCCCTCTCCCCTTTCCTCCCCGGCCCTGAGCTCATCCAGATAAAGAGTTTCCGGAAGCTCGGGCATCCACAGCGCTCTCGCATTCCCGCTTAGTGTCTGTCTGGCGGTCTGGCCAATATAGGCTATAACCGCCTCCATCTGGGTAGGCCCTCTTCTCTTTTCCCTCCCTTCCCCCCGCACTCTCTTTCCGGTATTCTGCAGCAGAAAAACGCCGTCTGTGCCATCCCCCGTCTCCTCATACTCCCCTCCGCCGTAGCCTGCCTGAAAAAGCTCATAGATCTCCTGATTCCCCACCTGCAGATAACACTGTCCCGCTCCTGTCAGATAAGCCGCATCAGGTCTTCGGAGCATATCAATACTGTCCTGCCTGTCCGCCACACGCAGGCACAGCCGGAATCTGGTGTTGCTCCAGATCTTGTCGTCCACGGTTCCCGCAGGCTTCTGGGTGGACAAGATCAGATGAACCCCAAGACTGCGTCCCACCTGCGCCACACTGATAATCTCCTGCATGAATTCCGGCTCCTCCTTCTTGAGCTCCGCAAATTCATCCACCACAAGCAGCAGATGCGGAACCGGCTCCTCCACCTTTCCTTCCCGGTAAAGACCCGCATAATCCTCCACATGATTGACACCGGCCCGGTGAAAAAGACTCTGTCTCCTGCGGTTCTCGCTCTTTATGGAAGCCAGCGCACGCTTAATCTGCCTGCCGGAGAGATTTGAGACCACTCCCGCACAGTGCGGCAGGCTGCACAGCGTATTCCCCATTCCTCCGCCCTTGTAGTCAATAATGAAAAAATTGATATCCTCCGGTCCGAAGGAGACCGCCAGAGATAACAGATACGTCAAAAGAAGCTCGCTCTTGCCTGAGCCGGTGGTTCCGGCCACGAGGCCGTGCGGCCCGTGAAATTTCTCATGGATATCCAGAAAAATCCTTTTTCCTCCCCTTCCCATTCCCACAGGAACCCGCATTCTCTCTCCGGTCCTGTTTTCCCTCCATCTGCCGCAGCAGTTGAGGCCGTCCACATCTTTGCAGGAATACAGATCCAGAAAGGAAACCTTCTCAGCAAGAAGGTCTTCCTCCTCCCCCGGCTGTCTTACCCCCGCCATTTTCCGCATATACTCCTGAGCGCTGCTGTCCGCGCACTCCTCCATGGAGAGGATCTGCCTTCTGGCCGACTCCTTTTCATAGAAAATGATTTCCTCCTGCTGCCCGTCCCGAATCACCAGAACCCTACAGCATCCCGGAAGCCGTTCCCGCTTTCGTTCCACAAACACCGGATAGACCTCTGCGTTCTCCCCGCCGGCAAAGATACCGACGGCCTCTCCGTCCGTCAGTCTCCGGTTGGCTGCCACGACCACATAGAAGGGATGCCTCCCCTCCCTTGTGCCGACCTCCGTGATCTCCTTTGACAGCTCCGGCAGTATCTCACCCGCCTCCGTCTCGTTTCCCGCAAGAAAGCGCACCTTTCTCCCACGGCTCCAGATATGGGGCAGCCATTTCAGGCACTGCGCAATCCGTCTCTCCTCTTCCTCCCCTTCCTCATAGAAAAAGGCTATCTTCATATCCCTGCTGCCATGGCAGGCCGCAAGCTGCACCAGGGCCTGTACAAGAACGGGATAAATCCGGCTTCCGGCAAAGCCCACAATCCCCGCCTCCTCCAGATTAATTCCAACAGGAGCCGCAGGAAGCATACGAAATCTGTCCATGAGCTCATGCGCCTCCCGGGTCAGCAGATCCTGGTCCGGTCCCCTGCTGCCCATGGAGCTTTTCACATGGATCTGGAAGGGAATTTCTCCAAGGCCAAGCCTGATAAAGAGAAAGTCCTTCTGAAACCCGGTACGGTTCCAGAGCACTCTCCCACACCCCTCAAGGATGCTCTCGCAGGATGGATATTTCCGTTCCAGGACAGACTGATTCTCCAGAAGACAGGAGGACAGATACTTCTCCGTCTTCGTAAGATACTCCCTGTAGCTGTCCTTGTTTCTGACCATTTCCGCCAGAGAGGATCTCTTCCTGTATTCATGATTGACTATTCCCCAGAAAATACTGAAAATGCCTGTGGAGAGAGCCATCACTATGGATATTTTGTAATAGTCTGCCCCCGCCTCTCCCATCATGGCGCTTCCAAGCACGGCCGTGAGAATCATGGGAAGCATCATGGTGACGGACGGGCCGAGGGTAAGCGCCGCAGGCCCCTCCCTTGGAGGTCTCATGCTCTGGGGCATGGAAAGCTCGAACTCCCCGGTATGAAGCGTCTCCCCGGGCTGGCTGTGGTCCGTCAGCATCCGAACCCGCCGTTCCTCCTTCCGCCTGTCCGGTGCGGGAAACGTTTCCTTTCCCTCGGCCGTCCTCAACGTCCCATAAAAGGCGCTGCAGATCAACAGATCCGGCAGATAAAGCACGGACAGTCCCCAAAGCTCCATGCGGTCTCCCTTTTTCAGAATTATTTTTTCCGAAAAACGGCTGCCATTGACATACAGTCCCACCTCTTCCTTCTCTCTGTCCGGCCGCTCCAGCACAAAGTCCTTCCCTTCCCGGTAAATACGGATATGCCTGGATTCAATAAAGGAAAAGCAGTCATAGAAAATTTCGTTCCGGAAATCCTTTCCCACGCTGACCTCTGTCTTTGCATGAAGCAGTATTTTTCCGCAGGGCATAAGCCGCCTCCCCGTCCCGGAGAGAATGACCATCACCTCCTCAAACGCCTGTGTTTTCAGAACGAAGAAGGTCTCCTGGGATATAATCCCCCCATCTGCCTTCCACGCCTCCCCCTCCCTCTCCAGCAAAAACTCGACAGGATGGGCGGTTCCAAGCCTTGCCGCGGAAATTCGGATTCTCCTTCGCTCTCCGGGATAAAAAACAATCTTCTCGTGCAGACATGTCTTCACGGTATAATAATGCAAAAATACGGTCAGCCCACTGCGTCGGTTCTCATGGGCACTCATCAAATAGAAACACCCCCTGTTTTCTTAATAGCTGTAATCATTGGATAATTTCTGAACGCTTAGATAAGTTATCAGAATTTAGAATAATTTTGAAGTGAATTTATCGTAGCAGATTTCGATTCCGCTGTCAATGATGTTTTAAATTCTTTATAATTTATATCGTTTTTTTATAAATTTCTCAAATATTTAATATCCATATGGAGCATCATATCGACGGGAGTGCGCACGGCTATGCTGGTCAATTCCAGACAGAATTCCGGAGCCGTAAGGGCTCCGGATCCGCCCGAACCATCAGCCCAGAGCCACATCCAGAATCATCATGATGAGGAACCCGGTCATGACACCGGCCGTTCCCAGATTGGAGTGCTCCCCCTGATTTGCTTCCGGAATCAGCTCCTCCGCCACCACATAGATCATGGCCCCCGCCGCAAAGGCCAGAAACCACGGCATAAAAGGCTCAATGAAGGATGCCGCCAGGGTGATCCCCACTCCGAAGATCAGCTCCACGAGTCCCGATAGGCTTCCGAAAACGAAGGCCCGAAAACGGCTCATGCCCTCCTGCCGGAGAGGAAGGGAAATAGCCGCCCCCTCCGGGAAATTCTGAATGCCGATTCCCACCGCCAGGGCAAATGCCGCCGCATACAGGGAAGGATCCTCCGGATGCTGGGCCGCCATGGCAAAGGCAAGCCCCACCGCCATGCCCTCCGGTATATTGTGAAGTGTCACTGCCAGAACAAGCAGCGTGGTACGATGGAAGGAGGAGCGCACGCCCTCCGCCGCCGCTTCCCCCAGATGAAGATGGGGCATAAGAAGATCCATCAGTGTGAGAAACACGCCGCCAAGCAGGAAACCGCCCGACGCAGGGATCCATCCGATCCCGCCCATTTCAATCGTCCGGTCTATTGCCGGCAGAAGAAGGGACCAGACGGATGCCGCAATCATCACTCCTGCCGCAAATCCCAAAAAAGCTCTCTGAACGTTTTTACCCATCTCTTTTCTGAAAATGAATACTACGCCGGCTCCCAGGGACGTCATCAGAAATGCAAAGCCCGTTCCTAACGCCGCCCATATAATTGCCTGATTCATATTCCGCCTCTTTCCGGTATTCCTTCCGGAATACACTGCCTTATTTTATTAATATACCCGAAATATGAATTTTGAGCCTGACTTTTTTATGGTAACGATATCAAAAACCGTGCTCTCCGCTCTGCAAGGCTTCCGCATACCTCCCGCGGTCTTTAGAGCGCCTCAAAGCAATTGATGATTTCCTGCGAAAGCTCCAGGGTGTCGTCCGTGTAGGTAACCGCTATTGCAAGAGCCCTGTTACCCCTTACGCGCACATAGTAATCCTGATAGAGAACCATGCCGTTTCCCTCTCCCATGGCCTTCATGACACCGTAGGTCTCATCCCCGATCTGAATGGTCTGCCCCTCCTCCAGTATCGTGTAGGAGATGGTGGAAATAGAGGTGATGGTCTGCTTCATCGCTTCCAGATAGTCCTCTGCGGAAAAACCGCTTCCCAGGAGCTTTTCCGTAGTAACCACCACATTAGCGCTGCCGGTAAGGTTGCTGCTCATCATCTCGTATACATTCATCATCTTGGCGTATTCCACCTGCTGCTCGCTGAAATTATTGGCCAGCATATTCTCGCCCAGGCCCATCATGCTGTTGAGCTCCTCCTCGCCCAGCATGGAAAGTCCCTTCGGAGGCGCAAAACGAAGCTCCCAGAATGCGCTCTCCCAGGAGTTTTCTGAAAGGATCCCTCTCTCGTAGCTGTCGGCATCCTTTTCCTCCCCGTCTTCCTCCCCTTCGATTTGAGTCTCCGGCTCCTCTTTGCTCTCCCCGGCATCAGGGGCTTCCTCTTCCACTTCG
>CAJUIO010000052.1 GCA_910586025.1 uncultured Lachnospiraceae bacterium | reverse complement strand
CCAGAATTCGGATGGCTTTTTTCTCATTTCTGCAAGGGCCGAACTGGAACTGCCGTCCGGTTTTCGTCTCCTCCTGCCGGGAAATGTACAGCCTTGCCAGATCAAAGGCGAAGCTCTGCTGGTCATACTCCTTGCGGAAACGGCTCATGGGAGCCAGGAATTTGTACAGGGTTGACAGATAGATATCCGCCCCTGCATGCTTGCCCATTTTGAGGGCGGCCGTGTCGTAGGCATCCGCCAGCTCGCTTGCAAAGATTTCAGGTTTGAAGGGCGCTTTATTGAGCTTTTCCTGACCTGCGTGGACAAGCTCCACAAAGCTCCGGGGGCGCATACACTGCACCTTCTTGCGGTCAAGATAAAGATCCTGATTCTCGGCATCAATCCTGACCCGATAAGGAAACATCTCATAAATCGGGGATTCACCCTGAACATCCACGCCCTTTTCCTGGCACTGCTCCAGCATCTGGCTGGCAAACTCGCCGCTTTCAAAGTAAGACTTTGTGTCAAACCCATTGACGGTCTCTCGCATGCTGTCAAGAAAAGAGGTGAGTGCCGCAGCTGCCTGAGCCATGGAATCCAGATCCCTGGCGAGACTTTTTACATCTCCGCTTTCCGTATCCTTTCCCACGGCTTTGAAAAACTTTTGAAGGGAGGCGAGGGAATCCTTTGTGGATTTCTGCAAGGGCTGCAGATCATCATAAAAATTTTCGTAATTCATTTTTTCATCCTTTACTTGATTGGTATTTTATGGAAAATCTGTTGATTGGAAAAACTATAAAGAGTATATAGGATATACAGGGATTTTTCAATATTTTTTTCAGCAGTGGGTTTATAAATAAAGAGGCGTGTGGTAGTATAAGGACAATGGGATGTGCGTGATAAGAAAATTTGAAAATACGGTATTTAATTTCGAGAAGCGGGAAACAACATGGAAAAGGAACTTTACAGATGGCAGGAGGAATGCCTGAAACGATGGACGGCGGCAGGCGGAAGAGGAATGGTGCAGGCGGCCACCGGCTCCGGAAAGACACATCTTGCCCTGACGGCGGCCTCCCGTCTGGAAAAAGAGACGGGAAGCGGACTTAGGGTGAAGATCGTTGTTCCCACCGGCGCACTGATGCGGCAGTGGAATCAGACGCTGCGGGAGTTCCTTTCAGGCTCCGGCGCACAGAAGGCTTCCACCCTGGGGCAGAAGCCGGATATCGGGCTTAAGGGAGGCGGACAGAAGTCGTCCCCGGATCACAAATACATGATCTATGTGATCAATTCCGCAAGATATGAGCTGGCGAGACAGATTCTGACAGAGCTGAAAAGGGGCGAGCGCATTCTGTTGATTGCGGACGAGTGCCACCGCTATGAGAGCGGTCAGAACCGTCTGATCTTTGAATTTATGCCTTACATAGAGCCGTATGCGGACAGATTCTTTTCCCTGGGGCTTTCCGCCACGCTGCCCGGAGGGGAAGCCGGACGTTTCCTCTCCTCGGTTCTCGGCTCCAGAATTTACAGCTATGGGATTGCAAAGGCCGCCGCTCTGCACACGGTCAGTAAATACGATATTTATCATATCGGGCTGTCTTTCCGGAGGGAAGAGAGGGAGGAATACGAGGAGCTTACAGACCGTATGACGATTGCGTACGGCAAGCTTCTGAAAGCCTTTTCCTATCTGAGAGGATTGAACCAGAAGGAACTCTTCGAGATGCTGCGCTCGCTTGCCGCGGGGAGGGATCGGAAGGTTGCAGAGCTGGCAGCCCTTTATATGGGCCTTGCCTATAAAAGAAAGAGGCTGGTGTGCCAGGCAGGTACAAGAATCTGTTGCGCCTGTGATCTTATAAAGAGGCTGCCTCCGGGCGAAAAGGTCATTATCTTTGGGGAGAGTGTCAGGCAGGCGCAGGAGCTGTATGCTCTTCTGGACAGGCGGTATGTGGGGAGAGCGGGACAGTATCATTCCCGGATGGGAAATCAGGCTAATCGCAATACTTTGGAACGCTTCCGATCCGGGGATATCCGGATTCTGATCGCCTGTCGGGCGCTGGACGAGGGACTGGATGTGCCGGATGCATCCGTGGGAATCATCCTGTCCTCCACCTCCACCCAGAGACAGCGGATTCAGCGCCTTGGCCGGATCATCCGAAAAAATGAGGAAAAGGACAAGGCTTCCCTTTACTATCTACATGTTCAGGAAACCTCGGAGGATGCCTGCTATCTGCCGGGCGGCGGAGAAAACCGTATCCTCGAGCTGGAATATCTGCCGCAGACAGGGGAGTTTTATAATGAGTCCTATGAAAGGGCAGCCGCAGGGCTTCTGGAAGAAATGCGCTTTTCCGGTGCGGATGAGGACAAAATAAGGGAGGCGCAGCGCTGCCTGCGGCTGGGAAGCGTCCGGGCGGACTGGATGGCACAGACAGACGATATTGAGGAGAAGATAAAGGGGCTGGAGCGTGTGAAGGACAGAAATTACTGGGTCTGCATGAAAAGACTGCGGCGGTTTGCTGAGGATGAAACAAGTCATCCGGAAAGGAATAAATAATTATGGAAAAAATGATCACAGTTGAGACGGGGTATGGCAGCCAGAGGAAAGCGATAGAAGAGATTGTTCTGAAATATCCCCTGTGGCTTCGAAATCAGGTCAGAGAGGCGTTTCTGGCGGAAGAAGAGGGGGATTATGAAAGGGCGGAAGGGCTGTGTGTTCAGATTCTGGATCAGGATGTAAGCGAGCCGGAGATCAGGATGCTCCTTGGCAGAAGTTATTTTTCCCAGGGAAAGATAAGACCGGCAATGTTCGTGTTCTCCGATCTTGTTCAGGAGTTTCCGGAAGAGGAGCTGCCCCGCCTTTATCTTGGCATGTGTCAGCATGGACTTGGTGACTACAGGCAGGCGGTAAGAGAGCTGGAAAAGCTCTGGCCTCTGAAGGAGTATCATCCCTTCTATTATGCTGCCTATGGAGATTCCCTGCAGCAGGTGGGAAAGAAGAAGCAGAGCCGGGAAGCTTTCCGGGCGGAGATCGCCGTATTTGAGGAAACGGGAAAAATTCCGTCTCCCGTCATGCTGGACGGGGCATATGAAAATCTGCTTTATCTTGATATTGAGCTGGGAAATGGAGAGTACCACAATGACCTCGAGTCTTATTACCATTTTCTGGAGCGGATTGAAATGACGGAGGAGATGCAGGGATATCTGGCGGGAAACATTGTATACCTGTGTGGACAGATGAGTAATAAATGGTACCGTCCTCTGTTTTTGGAACTGATCTCTCATATAAAGGAAAAGAATTATCTGACAACGGATGACAGTGTCCGGGTTCTGGATTCGGCCTTTTCTTCCTGGGAGTCCTATCAATATCATGAGGATAACAAGGTTAATTCTTTGCTGGAGACCTGGCTTGGCTGTGTCCATGAAAGGAAATATTCGGATGAAAGTATGTTGGATCAGGATGAGAGGGACCGGATCATGGTGAAGTCTCTGGCCTACGACTGGTATCTGTGTCAGTATTATCCGGAGCATGAGGAGGAATTGGAATACATCAAAAACAGGTATCCCCATACATATACGTCCTGCAGCGGCTTTCTGGACAAAGTGCGCACGGACAGGCAGGGAATGGCCGGGGAGCTGTTGGAGAAGCTCTCTCCTTTTGCGAAAAACACATCGAGGGCCGAACTGGAAAGCTCGATGCACATTGCTTACAAAGCGGCGGTCAGGGACAGGAAGGAACCGGTCTATGTCTACGACGGTACAGAGAGCTACACGAGAATGCAGCCTAAGATAGGGAGGAATGATCCGTGTCCTTGCGGAAGCGGCAAAAAATATAAAAAGTGCTGCGGGAAATAGAGGAGAAAAGATACGGATGAAAATACAGGAATTACGAAATCTGATTAAGACGGCGGACAGAGAACGGTTGGAGAAAGCGTTTGCTGAGAGCTACAAGCGTTTTACAAAAGGGCAGAAGGAGGAGGTGGATCAGATTATCGCCGATGCTCTGTCCGGAAAAGAAGCGAAAAGAGGAACGGAGAAAGATCCCGTGGACTTTGAGAGTTTGGAACGACAGATCCGGGAATTTCTGGAAAATGCCTACGCTCAGAATTATTTTGCCCCAAACAGGATAATTCCGAAGAATCAGCGGCCTAAATGGCGGTTCCTTGTAAAAAATTTTATTAAGGAGTTGGAAAAGATTCCGCCGGACAGCCCCTGGCACCACGGAGCGGTAAAGCTTCTGCGGGATCTGTACCATCTGATCTGTGAAGCCTGCAACTACTATTTGTTTTCTACCGATGATGCTTTCCGTTCCATTGGATGGGAACAGCCGGAGCTGTTTAAGCTGCTGGTAAAGAAAACCTTTGCGGGAGGCTTTTCGCCGGAGGCGATATCCGGGCTGCTTTGCGATGCCACATCGGGAGGACTCAGCAGAGAATGTCTTCACGTCCAGCAGGAAGCCGTGCTGGTTTCAAATCTTAACACAAGCGATCTCAAGTATATGGCGCTGGAGGAAGCGAAGAAGCTGGTGGAGGAAAAAAGAACGAAGCTGAGAGGTGCAGGTAAGCGGAACAATACATATATACAGAGAGAAGAGATTGATAATCTCTGCGACATGATCCTGATGCTGGCTATTGAGCTGGCAGAGCCGGAAAAAGGAGTGCCTTATTATTTCGATAACTGTGAGGAGAACGACAAGGAGATCATCTTGTACAGGGCGCTTAAGATTGTGGACTGGTTTGGCAGCGATGAGTTGTGGGTTGAGGTATATAAATATGGAATCAAGAAAAAGATAGAGCCGCGGGAGAGACTGCGGAAGGAATATGAGAGCCGCAGAGAGGAGACTGCCCATTAAGGGCGGGTTTCCTTCTGCCCCGCCTTATTTTGTTTGAACCGGTGATAAAAGCAAGCGCTCAAACAAGGGTGCATGTCAGATGCTTGGATAAATTTTTCCTGATTGATTCAAAATCCCCCTGGAACACAATGCCCCGGATCCCAACCTCTCTTGCACCCTCCACATTTTCCGCACGGTCATCAATAAAAAGACATTCCTCCGGAATAAGATGAAATGTGTTGAGAAAATGTTCGTAAAGTCTTCTCTCCGGCTTGATCATATGTACGTCCGAGGAAACCATCACGCCGTCAAAAAAATCCTCGCTTGTGAAATGAAGAAAGTATTCGTGAAAGCTGGTATCGGCGTTGGAGAGCACATAGATTCCAAGACCTTTATCCTTTACGTAACGGCAGAAATCCATAGCGCCGGCAACGGGCTGCATGCAGATATCCCACCCGTCCACACATTTGCGAAGCTGACCGTGGAATTCCTCCGGAATCCGCCTGCTCACAGGCTCATAGCGCTCCTCGTTGGTAATATATCCGTAATCGCCCTGGATCCACTCCGGCCCTTCAAAAAGCTCACGGCGTATCAGATCCTTAGCCTCCCTGGTTGTACAGAAGAGATCCAGGGGAATTTCGGGATTATAGGACAGAAGCACGTTTCCCATGTCGAAAATCACGTTTTTCAGCATAATAAAAACCTCGCAATTATTTTTGATGTGGGGGATCAATATATTCTCAAAGGTGAACCCATTATAGCATGGATTCTATATAAGGAAAAGCCTTATTATTCAGGCTTGTATTTCCGGAACAAACTTAGTTGCATCAGCTGGTGATGACCAACTCGGGGAGTGCGGATTGTATAATTGAAAAAGTGTGTTATAATTATAGAAATATCAATCAGAGGGCTGTTTGTCTATGATAGAAGGTTTAAAAGGCGGGTATGTATAATGGATATAGCAAAACAGATTATTGATCAAAGAATAAATAAGATTTTAGAGGGAAATGAGGATATTTTTACTGATAGTGATAATGAGAGAAAGCGTTCTAAGGCATTCTTACTGTTAGGAGTTCCGCTTATTTAGATATTGATATGACAGAGGCGGTACAATACTTGACTGATGGGGGAAATGATGGAGGATTTGATGCGGCATATATCGTTGAGGCACAGGATTCACAATTAAATGTGGTATTGTTCCAATCAAAGTACTCAAGAAAGTTAGATACTGATAGTAATTTTCCGGCTAATACAATTGAAAAAGCTGTAAATACTATAAAATGTGTGTTTGATCCGTCTACACGAATCGAATTAAATGTTCAGAGCCGGAAAAAGGTAGAAGAGATTCGATCTTTTATTTTAGATGGTGCAATTCCATATGTTACTTTTGTAATGCTTAATAACGGGCTGTCATGGAATCAGGATGGTCAGAATCATATTGATAATGCCTTTGCAGGTCAGGGACAGGTTCGGTTTGAGCATTTTTCCCATGTCGATATTATGAGGTATATCAATAGGGAACAAGTCATTAATACACAATTTTCTTTAAGCGGAAAGGCGGTTCAGGAGAATTTTAATTATAAAAGAGTGATTCTTGGACGTATTTCCGTAGTGGAAGTTTATAAATTGATGGAAGAGTTTGGGGATAGTTTGTTAGAAAAAAACATTTGTCGTTATTTGGGAAAAAATGTGGTTAATGATGGAATTGCAGAGACTTTGTTGGATGCGGATAAGTGTCAGAATTTTTTCTTTTTTAATAACGGGGAAACAATGATTTGTAAGAAATTTAGTTTTAATGCGCTGCAGGAACAGAATTGGATAGTTAAAACTGATGATTTACAAATTAAAACGGCGGACAAACATGTAAAACGATACATCAAACCGTAAAATAAAATCCGGATTTGGACTTTTCACAGACATATTTATTAGTACGTCTTTATGAGGTAGAAGACACTGAAAATCCAGGTATTATTCAGGACATTATTTATGCTACAAACAGCCAGAATCCGGTTGATTTTAGAGATTTAAAATCAAATGACGAGTGTCAACGAATTTTGGAAGCAGGTGCACGTGATTTAGGCTTTGTTTATAAGAGAAAGCGGGATAACATATTGAGTGCAAATGTAATACCACCAACGGTTGCGGCTGAAGCTGTTTTTGTAGTTTGGAGAGAAAGTCCGCATTTGGCAAAATATAAACGTACAAAAAATTACACACGTAAATTTTAATGAATTAAAAAATTTCTTTGAGCAGAATAAAGAATTGATATTCAGTAAGGCAGAACGGGCAATGGTAGGTATCTTAAAAGATTACTTTAATAATAATAATCTGGCGGAAATAGATGGACGAACCATGTCGGCGGCATTCAGACGATTTGACATCATGGAGCGTTATTTAAAAAATGAAGCATGGTGGGAGGAAAATATGTAATGAAAAGACTGCTGCTTACGGCTGCTTGCCAAAGCATGATAAGCTGTAGTCCCATCACGATACAAAAACCTTTTACTCGTAAGAAAATTATTAACACCCTTAAAATTTTGTGATACAATAATTTGGAGGATGAAATCATCTGACAGGGGGAAGAAAGGATAAAGGAAAATGTACCAGGCAAGTGAAGCGAGATATGACAAGATGATTTACAACAAATGTGGAAACAGCGGGCTGAAGCTTCCGGCAATGTCCCTTGGAATGTGGCACAATTTCGGCTCCGTAAACAACGAGGAGAATATGAAGAAAATTCTCTTTACGGCGTTTGACAACGGAATCACCCATTTTGACCTTGCCAATAATTATGGCCCGGTGTACGGGAGCGCTGAGACGAACATGGGAAGGATCCTGAAATCGGATCTTATGCCCTACAGGGACGAGATGATTTTGTCCACGAAGGCGGGATATGATATGTGGAAGGGGCCGTATGGAGACGGCGGTTCCAAAAAATATCTGATTGCAAGCCTTGACCAGAGCCTGAAAAAGCTGGGAGTCGACTATGTGGATATTTTCTATCACCACAGACCGGATCCCGACACGCCTCTTGAGGAGACTATGGCGGCTCTTGACCAGATTGTCAGACAGGGAAAGGCGCTCTATGTGGGAATTTCCAATTATAAGAAGGAACAGACGAAAAGGGCTTATGAGATCCTGAAAAGACAGGGTACTCCCTTTGTCATCCATCAGCCCTCCTATTCCATGCTGAACCGATGGATCGAGGAGGACGGTCTGAAGGATTATCTGTTTGACAAAGGAATCGGCTGTATTGCCTTCAGTCCCCTGGCGCAGGGAATCCTGACGGGAAAGTATCTGAACGGCGTTCCTGAGGATTCCAGAATCGGAAGCGGAAAAAGCCCTTATCTCCACAGGAGCGACCTGACGGAGGATAAGCTTGAGATTGTAAGAAAGCTGGACGGAATCGCAAAGGACAGGGGACAGTCGCTGACACAGATGGCTTTATCCTGGGTTTTGAGAGATGGAAGGGTGACCTCCGTGCTGATCGGTGCAAGCAGGCCGGAACAGATTTTGGAAAATATCAAAGCTCTTGATAATATTCATTTCACACGGGAGGAATGCAGAAGGATTGACTTCATATTGAGCGGTAAGGGAATGGAGTATCAGTTTTAGAACAGGAAAAGGAACAGATGTTAAGGGAGGAAGCGGACTAGCAGCTTCCTCCTTTAAATTTCATGATCATCTCCCGTGTGAGGCTTACGTGGTCGTCCTCCAGGCCGATTTCCTCCCGGGAATACCATCCGGCCTCCGCAAGCTCGCTGGTGTCCAGCCTGATCTCGTCAGAACCGTCCAGATCGCAGAAAAAGCCCATGAGAAGGCTTCCTGAGAAGGCCCAGGGCTGACTCTTATAATATCGAATGTTTTTCACACGCAGCCCTACCTCCTCCATCACTTCTCTGGAAACAGTCTGCTCCACACTCTCGCCGATCTCGGTGAAGCCTGCGATCAGGGCATAGTTGGCATAGGAACGCCCGGCGTATTTGCTCATCAGAAGCTTATCCCCGTGTATGACGCCGACAATCACGGCAGGAGAGATCCGGGGATAAACCATGTTGCGGCAGTCAGGGCACAGAAGCATTCGTTCCTTGCTGTCGGGCCGCATCGGGCATCCGCATCGGCCGCAGAACCGGTTTGATTCATACCAGTTAAAAAGATGGTGGGCGGTGATTCCGGCAAAGGCCGTATGCCTGGAAAGCGCTGTGCGGAAGATGCTGACATTCTCATAGTGATATCCGTTAATTGCGGCGGCTTCCTGTAAGCGTATCCTCGTACAGGCGAGAAAATACCTGAAATTATCAATGGAAAACAAATAGTGATAATCGCAGGAAAGCTCCCTGGTTTCCTCGAAGGAGGGATAGCGCAGTCTTCCATCCTGCAACCGGATCAGGGCCGTATTTTCAAAAAATATCAGAACAAAGTCGCCGCATTCCGGTTTTATATTCTGATATTCATTGCGATAAACTCTTGGATAGATGTCCTGTATCATTGTGATTTCCTCTCTGGTTATTTCTTTCTTCTTATGATAGTATTAAACTCAGAAGAATACAACCTGCGATTATCAGAAAATACGGGGTTTGGAGGCATGGGGTCATTCTGCCGCCCAAATCCGGCGGAATGGGAAAGGAATCAAAAGCATGAAATGGATGAAATTCAAAATAAAGACGAAGACAGAGGCGGAGGACATTATCATCAGCGCACTGTACGATATCGGACTTGAGGGGGCGCAGATCGAGGACAAGGTGCCGCTCACTGCCATGGAAAAGGAGCAGATGTTTGTGGATATTCTTCCGGAGGGGCCGGAGGACGACGGCATCGCTTATCTCAGCTTTTTCGTGGAGGAGGATCAGGACGGCTCTCTCATTGTAAACGGGGGAAAAAAGACGGCGGAGCAGATCAGAGACGAGGTATGCGCCGAACTGGAGGAGCTGAGCGCCTTTCTGGATATCGGAGAAGGCTCGGTCACGGTGGATGAGACGGAGGATATCGACTGGATCAATAACTGGAAACAGTATTTCCATCAGTTTACTATAGACGACGTGCTGGTGACTCCCTCCTGGGAGGAGGTGAAGAAGAAGGATGAGAACAGGCTGGTGCTTCACATTGATCCGGGAACCGCTTTCGGGACAGGGATGCATGACACCACCCAGCTGTGTATCCGTCAGCTCCGGAAGTATATTACGCCGCAAACAGTTCTCCTTGACGTTGGAACAGGCAGCGGGATACTCGCCATTCTCTCTCTGATGTTCGGTGCCAAAAAGGCCCTGGGGACAGATCTCGATCCCTGTGCGGTGGAAGCGGTGAGACAGAATAAGGAGGCGAACGGCATCCCCCAGGAGAGCTTTGAGCTTGTGATCGGAAATATTATCACGGAAAAGGAGATTCAGGACAGGGCTGGCTACGAATGCTACGATATTGTGGTGGCAAATATTCTGGCAGACGTGCTGGTTCCCCTCACTCCTGTGATAACGCATCAAATGAAAAAAGGAGGCATTTACATAACATCCGGAATTATTGACGATAAGGAGCGGACGGTGACGGAGGCCGTTAAGGCGGCAGGACTCGAGATTCTGGAAATCACATATCAGGGAGAATGGGTAAGCGTGACGGCGAGAAAGCCGTAAATAACTTTTCAGAGGTGTTTTTATGTATCAGTTTTTTGTGGATCCCTCCCAGATTCAGGGGACCAGGATCGTTATCACGGGTGAGGATGTGAATCATATAAAAAATGTGCTGCGTATGAAGCCGGGGGACGAGATCTCTGTCAGCAACGGAGCGGATTTGAAGGAATACCGCTGCGGGATAGAGGAGATTCGTGCGGGGCAGGTCATCTGCACGCTCCGCTTTGTAAAGGAGGAGGGGCTGGAGCTTCCGGCCAGAGTGCTTCTTTTTCAGGGGCTTCCTAAGGCGGACAAGATGGAGTTCATCATACAGAAGGCGGTGGAGCTCGGTGTCTGTGAGGTGATACCCATATCCTGCAAAAGAGCCGTGGTGAAGCTTGACGAAAAGAAAGCGGCGGGAAAAATCGCAAGATGGCAGAAAATTGCGGAGGCATCTGCAAAGCAGAGCCGCAGGGGCATTATCCCGCAGATCAGGGAGATTATGACCTTGGAGCAGGCGATTGCCTGCAGCAGAGCCTGCCAGGTCAGAATGATTCCCTATGAGCTTGCGGAGGATATGGATAAGACAAAGGCGCTGATCGGGAGTCTGGAGCCGGGCCGGGATGTGGCCGTTTTTATCGGGCCCGAGGGAGGCTTTGAGAGGGAAGAGGTGGAGGCGGCTGCCCGGGACGGAGTAACTCCCGTCACCTTAGGGAGGCGGATTCTCCGGACGGAGACGGCGGGGATGACGGTGCTTTCCTGGATCATGTACCAGCTGGAGGGCCGGTGAGAACACGATCCACAGGCCGGCTGTGTCTGTCACCGGTGTCTTCGCCAGAAATACTGACAACAAATGCCATAAAAGGCATATGATAATAACAGATAGAGAAAGACTGGTGATATCATGGAAGTATATTTAGATAATTCCGCCACAACCAAATGCTTTGACGAGGTGGCGGAGCTGATGACAAGGATAATGTGTGAGGATTACGGCAATCCGTCCAGTCTGCATAGAAAGGGAGTGCAGGCGGAGCAGTATATCCGCTATGCCAAAGAGACTGTCGCACAGATTCTTAAGGTAAACGAGAAGGAGATCTTCTTTACCTCCGGAGGCACGGAATCCGACAATCTTGCGATCAGGGGCTGCGCTTATGCGAACTGCCGTGCAGGCAGACATCTGATCACCACGCAGATCGAGCATCCCGCCGTGCTTAAGACTATGAAGCATCTGGAGGAGGAGGGGTTCCGCGTGACCTATCTTCCCGTGGACAGGACGGGTTGTGTCCAGCTTTCCGAGCTGCACAGAGCCATAACGGGAGAGACCATACTGGTCTCCATGATGCATACTAATAATGAAGTGGGTACCCTGCAGCCTGTTTCGGAGGCGGGGCTTATGATCAAGCAGATGAATCCCAGGATCCTGTTCCATGTGGATGCCGTGCAGGGATTTGGTAAATTCAGGATTCACCCGAAAAAAATGAATATCGATCTGCTGTCTGTGAGCGGGCACAAGATTCATGGGCCCAAGGGCGTGGGATTTTTGTATGTGGATGAAAAGGTGAAAATAAAGCCCATTGTCTTTGGCGGCGGACAGCAGTCGGGACTGCGTTCCGGAACTGATAATGTGCCGGGGATTGCGGGAATGGCAAGGGCGGCGGAGATGATCTACGGGGATCTTGACCGAGAGAGAGAGAGGCTCTATGAGCTGAAGGAGGCCTTTTGCAGCGGGGTGAGGCAGATCCCTGATGTGATACTGAACGGACATCCGGGAAGAGACGGGGCTCCTCACGTGGTCAGTGTCTCCTTCCGGGGCATAAGGAGCGAGGTTCTGCTCCACGCTTTGGAGGATAAAGGAATCTATGTGTCCGCAGGCAGCGCCTGTGCGGCCAGGAAGCCCCAGCCTTCCGCAACGCTGCAGGCTATGGGGATATCAGGAGAGCTGCTAGGTTCAACGGTGCGGTTCAGCTTTTCGGTTTTTACCACTATGGAGGAAATCAACTATACTTTACAGACAATGTATGATATAATTCCTGTGCTTAGGAGATTTTCCCGAAAATAGGGAAAGAGGCGGAGGATGGCCCGGCGGATTTCCCGGCTTTTACTGTTTTAGCGGATCAGAGTAAGAGGGAGATTCTGCCGGGAGAGAAGGAGCGGATATGTTTACGGCTTTTTTGGTTAAATATGCGGAAATAGGTGTCAAGGGCAAGAACAGGTATCTGTTTGAGGAGGCTCTTGTAAGGCAGATTAAATATGCGCTGAAGCGCTGCGAGGGGGACTTCGAGGTGACTCGCACACCGGGAAGAATCTATGTGGAGGCCTGCTCGGAATTTGACTTTGACGAAACGGTGGACAACCTGAAGACAGTGTTCGGCATTTCCGGTATCTGTCCGGTGGTTCACGTGGAGGACGAGGGCTTTGAGAAGCTGTGTGAATCCGTGGTAAACTATATGGATACGGTTTATCCGGACAAGAATATCACCTTCAAGGTGCAGGCAAGGAGGGCGAGAAAGAATTACCCCATTGATTCCATGGAGCTCAACCGCAAGATAGGAGAGGCTGTTCTCGATGCTTTTCCGCAGATCAGGGTGGACGTGCATGAGCCAGAGGTGCTGCTTCATGTGGAGATACGGGAAAAGATCTATATTTATTCCAGAATCATACCAGGACCCGGAGGAATGCCGGTGGGGAGCAACGGAAAGGCGATGCTGCTTTTATCCGGCGGAATTGATTCCCCGGTGGCGGGCTATATGATTGCAAAGAGAGGGGTAAAGATTGATGCGGTTTATTTTCATGCGCCTCCCTATACCAGCGACAGGGCCAAACAGAAGGTGGTGGATCTGGCGGGGATTGTCTCCGGATATTCCGGGCCTATTTACCTTCACGTCATCAACTTTACGGATATTCAGATGTATATCTATGAGAAATGCCCCCATGACGAGCTGACGATCATTATGCGCCGCTACATGATGCGGATTGCGGAGAGGATTGCCAGGGATACGGATTGCATGGGACTTATCACGGGGGAGAGCATCGGGCAGGTGGCTTCCCAGACGGTTCAGTCCCTGGCCGTGACGAATGAGGTGTGCGCACTTCCGGTGTTCCGTCCGCTGATCGGTTTTGACAAGATGGAGATCGTGGATATTTCGGAAAGGATTGGAACTTATGAGACATCGATTCTGCCTTACGAGGACTGCTGCACCATTTTTGTGGCGAAGCATCCTGTCACGAAGCCGAATCTGAATGTGATAAAGAGACATGAAACGAATCTGGAAGAGAAAATTGACGAGCTGGTGCAGAAGGCACTGGATGAGGATGAGGTGATTGTGGTTAGCAAACGCTGACGCTTTATTGCGGCAAACGCTGATGCTTATTGCAAACGCTGACAGGATTTCCTGTCAGCGTCCGGAATCTGACTTATGAAATTATGTAGGAAAATCAGATCATATAGGGCTTTAACGCTGCCAGAACCTCGTCGAGACCGTCTTCCGCATGAATGTTTAAGTCGATGGGCTTGGATAAGTCTAAGGAAAAGATGCCCATAATAGATTTGGCGTCAATCACGTATCTTCCGGAAACCAGATCAAAGTCATAATCAAACTTGGAAATATCATTCACAAAGGACTTTACCTTGTCAATGGAATTTAATGAAATCTGTATTGTTTTCATTGGAATTTACCTCCTTTATTTTGCTTGGCTTTATGCTAGTATAGTAATGGATTCAGGGGAAAAAGTCAATGACAAAACAGTACAAAAATAAGGGAGATTGAAATGAAAAGTGTAGCATTACACAACCTGGGATGTAAGGTGAACGGCTACGAAATGGATGTTATGCAGCAAATGCTGGAAGATGCGGGTTACAGAGTTGTGGCTTTTGATGAACAAGCCGATATCTATATTATAAATACCTGTACGGTGACGAACATAGCGGACCGCAAGAGCCGGCAGATGATTCATCGCGCCAGGAGCCTTAATCCCGGGGCGGTGGTTGTGGCGGCAGGGTGCTATGTCCAGACCGGCGGCGAGAGGGCGCTTTTGGATGAGGGCATAGATCTTGCCATCGGGAACAACCGCAAAAGAGAGCTTCCCGCTATTTTGCAGGAATTTTTTGAAGATTCCGAAAAGGAAGGGAAACCCGATAAGACCCTGGGAGGAAAGGCTCTTTCGGACATCGGGACGGTGTCCGAATTCGAATCCATGATGCTCCGGCGGACGGCGGAGCACACACGGGCCTATATCAAAATTCAGGATGGCTGTAATCAGTTTTGCTCCTATTGTATTATTCCCTATGCCAGAGGAAGGGTCAGGAGCCGGGATGCGGAGGAGATTCTAAGAGAGGTTGAGGGGCTTGCCACAAACGGTTACCGGGAGGTGGTACTCACCGGAATTCATCTGAGCTCCTACGGCCTTGATCTGGACGGGAGGAAATCCGTATCGGAGGGAGAGTGCTTTCCGTATCAGAGACTGCTTTCCCTGATCAGAGAGATTCATAAGGTGGAGGGAATCCGGAGAATCCGTCTCGGCTCCTTAGAGCCCCGGATTATCACGGAAGAGTTTGCGGGACAGCTGGCCATGCTGGATAAGGTTTGTCCTCACTTTCATCTTTCCCTGCAGAGCGGCTGCGATGCGGTATTAAAAAGAATGAATAGAAAGTATACGGCCGGGGAATATTATAATAAAGTCTGTATCCTGAGGGAGCATTTTGCGGATCCGGCCATTACCACGGATGTGATTGCGGGCTTTCCCGGAGAGACCGAAGAGGAGTTTGAGACAACAAGGGCTTTTCTCGAAAAGGCGGGATTTTACGAGATGCATATCTTTAAATATTCCATGCGAAGGGGGACCGTCGCCGCATCCATGAAAAATCAGATTCCGGAGGGAGAAAAGGCCCGGCGCAGCGGCAGGCTGATGGAGCTGGAAGCGCAGATGTCCCATAGCTACCGGCAGGCGCATATACATAAAAAGACGACAGTACTGTTTGAGGAGGAAAAGGAGATCGGGGGAAGGAAGTATCAGATCGGTCACAGCCCGGAATATATTAAAGCGGCTTTTCCCTCCGGGGAGAGGCTTTCCGGCCAGATCGTCACGGGCGAATTCGAAGATTTTCTGCAGCCGGATATCCTCCTTTTTCGCAGGCTGAGCTAAAGGGCATTGAATTTTGCCGGAAAATGGGGTAAGATAGGAACTGACAGGGTTAGACAAAAAGGGGTATATTTATGCAGGACTTGGGAAACACACAATTTTTCAGAGTGGAAACCGAAAGCAACAGTGTGAAGAAAATTTTGGAGGAGGTTTACCGGGCGCTCACGGAGAAGGGGTACAATCCGGTAAATCAGATCGTAGGGTACATTATGTCGGGAGATCCCACTTATATCACCAGCTACCACAATGCCAGAAGCCTGATCATGAAGGTGGAGAGGGACGAGCTTGTGGAGGAGCTTCTGACGGCGTATATTCATAATAATCAGTGGAAGACGGACAAATGAGAATCATGGGACTGGATTTCGGGGCAAAAACAGTAGGGGTGGCGATCAGCGATCCCTTACTTATCACTGCCCAGGGAATAGAAATAATCAGAAGAAAAGAAGAAAACAAGCTACGGCGGACACTTGCCAGAATTGAAGAGCTGATTTGTGAGTACGGGGTGGAGGAAATTGTGCTGGGCCTTCCAAAGAACATGAACGACACGTTAGGGGAGAGATCCGGGCTTACTTTTGAATTTCAGGAAAAGCTTGCAAGGCGCACGGGCCTTCCGGTTCATATGTGGGACGAGAGGCTTACCACGGTTGCGGCGGAACGGGCAATGATGGAGGCGGGAATCCGCCGGGAAAACAGAAAGGAGCATGTAGACAGGATTGCGGCAGTGTTTATTCTGCAGGGATTCTTGGATTTACGTGCGTTAAAGGAACAGGAAAGGGAAAGTTAACTGATTTGGAAAAGATAGCATTTGCACTTGCGGGAGAGGAAGCTGCCTGGTTTTATGTGCTGGAACAGACGACCATAGGAGGCAGACACTATATTTTGGTAACTGAAGAAGAAGAAGGAGATTCGGAGGCGTTTATACTGAGAGAGGCTTTGGCGGAAAAGGGTGCGGAAAGCGTCTACGAAATCGTGGAGGATGATACGGAGCTGTCTGCGGTTGCGTCCGTATTTGAGAACCTGCTTGAGGATATCAGGCTTGAATAATTAAAATGTGGTTACCGCTGAGCGGAACTTGACTGACGGTGCGGCCTATAGCAACAGCCTTTCGGGTTGGATATTCGGGCGTTGTTATATTCGGGCTGCCTGTGAGAGAGAGAAGCTCTGTGGGTACTGCGGAAAAACAGGAGGTAAATTTTTTGAAAAAAATTGAAGAGAAAAAGAGTTCCGGTCTCAAGGTGATTCCCCTTGGAGGCCTGGAACAGATCGGCATGAACATTACTGCCTTCGAGTACGAGGACAGTATTATTGTGGTAGACTGCGGTCTGTCATTTCCGGAGGACGATATGCTGGGGATTGACCTGGTCATTCCGGATATCACCTATCTGAAGAATAATATAAGCAAGGTGAAGGGCTTTATGATCACTCACGGGCACGAGGATCATATCGGGGCGCTGCCCTATGTGCTTAAGGATATCAATGTGCCTGTATATGCGACCAGACTGACCATGGGACTTATTGAGAATAAGCTGAAGGAGCATAACCTTGTGAACAATGTGAAGCGCAAGGTTGTCAAATTCGGACAGTCCATTAATCTGGGGCAGTTCAGGGTTGAGTTTATCAAGACAAATCACAGCATTGTGGATGCGGCGGCGCTGGCGATCTATTCACCGGCAGGCATCGTGGTGCATACGGGCGACTTTAAGGTGGACTATACGCCGGTGTTCGGGGATGCCATTGACCTGCAGCGCTTTGCGGAGCTTGGGAAAAAGGGCGTGCTTGCCCTGATGTGCGATTCCACCAATGCGGAGCGTCCCGGCTTTACGGCCTCGGAGCGCACGGTGGGAAGAACCTTTGACGCTCTGTTTCAGGAACATAAAAATACGAGGATCGTCATTGCCACCTTTGCGTCCAATGTGGACAGGGTGCAGCAGATTATCAACTCTGCTTACAAGTTCGACCGCAAGGTGGTGGTGGAAGGAAGGAGCATGGTCAATGTCATCGAGGTAGCCACGAATCTGGGATATCTCAGCATTCCGGATAATACGCTGATCGACATCGAGCAGCTGAGAAATTATCCGGATGAAAAGACGGTGATCATCACCACGGGAAGCCAGGGAGAAAGCATGGCGGCCTTAAGCCGCATGGCGGACAATAACCATAAGCGGATTTCCATAGGCCCCAGGGATACCGTGATCTTTTCCTCCAATCCCATACCCGGCAATGAGAAGGCGGTTACCAATGTGATCAATGCCCTGCTGGAAAAGGGAGCGGACGTTATTTTCCAGGATGTGCATGTGTCGGGACATCCCTGTCAGGAGGAGATCAAGCTGATCTACACCCTGGTGCATCCCCAGTATGCGATTCCCATACACGGGGAATACAAGCATCTGATCGCTCAGGCCAAGGTGGCCAAGGAGCTGGGCATGGCGAAGGAGAATATCTTTATCCTGAATTCCGGCGACGTGCTCGAGCTTACGAAAGAGAAGGCGGCTGTGACAGGAAGAGTTCCGGTGGGCGATATTCTCGTGGACGGCCTCGGAGTCGGCGACGTGGGAAATATCGTGTTAAGGGACAGGCAGCATCTGGCTGCGGACGGGATCCTGATCGTGGTTCTGGCACTCGACGGGGCCACGGACGAGCTGGTTTCCGGTCCGGATATAGTTTCAAGAGGCTTCGTTTATGTCCGGGAGTCGGACGAGCTGATGGACGAGGCCAGAGGCGTGGTTAACGAGGCGGTGGAGGGCTGCCTTGGAAGAGGAATCAGCGACTGGGGCAAGCTCAAGAGCGCCATCAAGGATGTCCTGGGAGACTATGTATGGAAAAAGACAAAACGCCGCCCCATGATTCTGCCTATTATCATGGAAGTATAAAAACAAATGAAGGTAGTGTGGTAGTATGGATGAAAAACTGGAAGGCGAGCTGCTGAGATTTGTTCAGGCGATTAAAGAATCGGAAATCAGCAAAAAATATTATGAGCAGAGGGAGCGGCTGCGAGGCTTCCCCGAGCAATACGAAAAGGTCAATGAATTCCGAAGGAGGAATTTTGAGATTCAGAATACAAGCCAGAAGGATGAGCTGTTTGAAAAGATGGATGCCTTTGAGAGGGAATATGAGGAGTTCAGAGAGGATCCCCTGGTTGACAGCTTCCTTCGGGCAGAGCTGGCGTTCTGCCGGATGATGCAGGAAATCACGCTCTATATTACAGAGCAGGTTGATTTTGAGTAGCTTTAGCGCAAGACCTCCGGCAGGGGAAAGGTGTGATTTTTATGAGTGTAAAATATCTGATAGGAGCAGTCTTTGAGACGGCGCTGAAGGTGCTTGTGCTTGCGGCTGTAATCATGTTTGTGTTCCGGGCATCTGTGACGGCTTACGATTTCGGATACAGAGTGTTTGCCGACAGGCCCGTGTCCTCCTCGGAGGGACGCACGATCACAATCGGGATCGCCGAGGATGCGGATATAATGGATATTGCGAAGATGCTGAAGGAGAGAGGGCTGATTGCGGACGAAAAGCTGTTCGTGGTTCAGGAGTTCCTCTCGGCCTATCACAATGAGATTCTGCCCGGTATTTATGATCTCAGCACGAACATGACCGCCGAACAGATGCTGGAAGTGATGTCAACGCCTGTGAAAGAGACGGAAGACGCCGCTTCTGAATAAAGAGGAAGCCTATCATGATCACCGAAGAGAGAATCAGCACTTTTATTCACTCCCTGGATACGGGGAATACTCCCTTTCTGGATGAGCTGGAGCAGTATGCGGTCCGGGAAAACGTACCGATCATCAGGCCCCAGGTTCAGAGCCTGTTGCGGCTTCTTCTCGCTGTCAGAAAGCCCGTGAATATTCTGGAGGTGGGAACTGCCATCGGGTTCTCGGCGCTTCTGATGAGTGAGTATGGGCCAGAGGAATGCCGGATCACTACCATAGAAAAATATGAAAAGAGAATTCCCCTGGCAAAGGAAAATTTCCGAAGGGCGGGAAAGCAGGATCAGATCACTCTGCTTGAGGGAGACGCCCTGGAGCTTTTAAAGGAGCTCACAGGGCCCTATGATTTTATCTTTATGGATGCGGCCAAGGGACAGTATATTTATTTCCTGCCGGACATTTTGCGCCTGCTGGCTCCTGGCGGGCTTTTGGTGTCGGACAATGTTCTGCAGGACGGGGACATTCTGGAATCCCGGTATGCCGTTATCAGACGAAACAGGACGATCCATTCCAGAATGAGAGAATATCTCTATGAATTAAAGCATAATGACCGGCTGCAGACGGATATCCTTCCCGTAGGGGACGGCGTGACGGTGAGCGTTCGGATTAACTGAGAAAGTCTCCGGCAGGCGGTGCATGAATGTTTAGAAAGGCTGTTATAATGAAAAAACCAGAGCTTTTAATACCGGCAAGCAGTCTTGAGGTACTGAAGACTGCGGTGCGTTTCGGGGCAGATGCGGTTTATATCGGCGGGGAGGCTTTCAGCCTTCGTGCCAAGGCCAAAAATTTTTCAAAGGAAGAGATGAGGGAGGGAATTGCCTTTGCCCACCGCTTTGGGGCAAAGGTTCATGTGACTGCAAATATTCTCGCCCACAATCAGGATATTGAGGAGGCCTCCGACTATTTCCGGGAGTTGGGGGAGATGAAACCGGATGCATTGATTATCTCGGATCCCGGCATGTTTCTGCTTGCAAGGCAGATCTGTCCGGGGATCGATATCCATATTTCCACTCAGGCTAACAACACGAATTACAAAACCTGCCAGTTCTGGTATGCGCAGGGGGCAAAGCGTGTGGTCTGCGCAAGGGAGCTTTCTCTTCGGGAGATTGGGGAAATCCGGGCAAATGTGCCGGGGGATATGGAGATTGAGTGTTTTATTCATGGCTCCATGTGCATTTGCTATTCGGGGAGATGCCTGCTCAGCAGCTTTTTCACGGGGCGGGATGCCAATCGGGGAGCCTGTACTCATCCCTGCAGATGGAAGTATGCAGTGGTGGAGGAGACCAGGCCCGGAGAATACTTTCCCGTGTATGAGAATGACAGGGGAACCTTTATTTTCAACTCCAGGGATCTGTGTATGATCGAGCATATTCCGGAGATGGTTGCGGCGGGGATTGACAGCTTCAAAATCGAAGGCCGCATGAAGACGGCGCTCTATGTGGCGACGGTTGCCAGAACATATCGAAGGGCTGTCGATGATTATATGGAGTCAGAGGAAAAGTACAGGGCCGGTATGGACTGGTACCGGGCTGAAATCGGGAAGTGCACCTACCGCCAGTTTTCCACCGGGTTTTATTTCGGAAGGCCGGATGAAAACAGCCAGATTTATGATTCCGGCACGTATGTGAGCGAGTATACGTACCTTGGCCTCATCGAGGAGACCAGGGAGATAGACGGCCGCTTTTTTGCAAGGATCCGGCAGAAAAACAAGTTCTGCGTGGGGGACGGGATCGAGATCATGAAGCCTGACGGCAGCAATGTGGAGACACGGGTTCTCTCTCTTGCCACGGAGGAAGGCGTTCTGGTGGACAGCGCCCCTCATGCCGGACAGGTTCTCTGGGTGGAGCTTGACAGGAGAGCCATGGATTACGATCTTCTTCGGTGTGTTGTTCAAAGTGCACACGGATCCGGGCCGCAATAGCCGCTTTTTATAAATATCAGCTAAAGTTATAAAAAGGGTATTGCATTTTGGGTTTCTTTAGAGTATCGTAAAGAAAGCGAAGGAAAGAGCCTTCTGAATAAGCTGAACGAAGATGTTCCAAAAGTTTTTTTGGGGCATTTTTTTCATGTTAAGAGGGAAAGGATGAAGAATATGAAGAGTAAAGTGGTGAATATTGAAGAGATTTTCGGCAGCAAGGTATTTACGCGGGCAACCATGAGAGAGAGGCTGACCAAGAACGTGTACATGGAGGTTACGAAGATCATGGATCAGGGAGGCGAGCTTCCTCCAGCAATGGCGGACGTGGTAGCCAAGGCTATGAAGGACTGGGCCGTGGAGAACGGGGCGACCCACTATACCCACTGGTTTCAGCCGCTGACCGGCATCACGGCGGAGAAGCATGATTCCTTTGTGACGCATCCTGATGAGAATGGTAAAATGCTGATGGCTTTTTCGGGCAAGGAGCTGATCAAGGGAGAGCCGGACGCTTCCTCCTTTCCCTCGGGAGGTCTCAGGGCAACCTTTGAGGCGAGGGGCTACACGGCATGGGATATCACATCACCGGCTTTCCTGAAGGAGGATGCCACGGGAGTGATCCTCTGTATTCCCACGGCATTCTGCTCCTACAAAGGGGAGGCTCTTGACAAGAAGACGCCGCTGCTCCGTTCCATGGAGGCGTTAAGCCAGCAGGCGCTCCGTATTGTGCGTCTGTTTGGAAACACGGAGGCAACCAAGGTGGTGGCAAGCGTGGGACCCGAGCAGGAGTACTTTCTGGTTGACAGAGAAAAATATCTAAAGAGACCCGACCTGATTTTTGCAGGACGGACATTGTTCGGAGCTCCGGCACCCAAGGGGCAGGAGCTTGAGGATCATTATTTCGGAACCATTCGGGAGCGCATCGGTGCATACATGAAGGATCTGAATCTGGAGCTGTGGAAGCTGGGAGTGACGGCTAAGACCCAGCACAATGAGGTGGCTCCGGCACAGCATGAGCTTGCGCCGATCT
Organism: uncultured Lachnospiraceae bacterium; assembly: GCA_910586025.1. Taxonomy (GTDB): domain Bacteria; phylum Bacillota; class Clostridia; order Lachnospirales; family Lachnospiraceae; genus Suilimivivens. The sequence continues at coordinate 2,257 of CAJUIO010000052.1, read as the reverse complement.
ACGAGACGGCAAACATTGCGGTGGATCACAATCAGCTGGTGATGGAGACCATGAAAAAGGTTGCGGGACGCCACGGAATGACCTGCCTGCTGCATGAGAAGCCCTTTGCGGGTGTCAACGGTTCGGGTAAGCATAATAACTGGTCTATCGGGACGGATAACGGGGTGAATCTGTTAGATCCCGGCGATACGCCCAATGATAACATTCAGTTCCTCCTTGTTCTTTCCTGTATTATCAAGGCGGTGGACACTCATGCGGATCTTCTGCGACAGAGTGCGTCTGATGTGGGGAATGACCACAGGCTGGGAGCAAACGAAGCGCCTCCGGCTATCATCTCCGTTTTTCTGGGAGAGCAGCTTGAGGATGTGGTAAAGCAGCTGGTGGAAACCGGAGAGGCGGCTCATGTTCTTCAGGGCGGCAGGTTGGATACGGGCGTTTCCACGCTTCCTGATTTTGAAAAGGATGCAACGGACAGGAACCGAACCTCTCCCTTTGCCTTCACGGGCAATAAATTTGAGTTTCGCATGGTGGGCTCCGCCGATTCCATCGGAAGTCCCAATACCACGTTGAATGCAATCGTGGCGGAGGCCTTCTGCGAGGCGGCCGATATTCTGGAAAAAGCGGATGATTTTGACCTTGCGGTGCATGACCTGATCAAGGAATACCTTACCCGTCATCAGAGAATTATTTTCAACGGCAACGGTTATTCGGATGAGTGGGTCGCGGAGGCGGAAAGAAGAGGCCTTCCGAACATCAAGTCCATGATCGAGGCGGTGGATACGCTGACAACCGAAAAGGCGGTAAAGCTCTATGAAAAATTTGGTATTTTTACAAAAGCGGAGCTGGAATCCCGCAAGGAGGTTCTGTATGAAACCTATATTAAGACAATCAATATAGAGGCTCTTACCATGATAGAGATGGCATCCAAGCAGATAGTCCCCGCAGTTATCAGATACAGCAAATCGCTGGCTGACACGGTGCTTGCGGTGAAAGAGGCGGGAGCGGACGCTTCCGTGCAGGCACAGCTCCTCGGGGAGGTGTCCCGGAAGCTTTCGGATATGAAGAGCGCTCTGTCCGGATTGGAGGAAGCCGTATCCAGGGCCGGAGAGATCGGGGATGTGCGGGAAAAAGCATTTTTTTACAAGGATGTGGTTAAGGAAGCCATGACCGGCCTGAGGAAACCGGCGGATGAGCTCGAGATGCTGGTGGATAAAAAGGTGTGGCCGATTCCCACATATGGCGATCTGATTTTTGAAGTATAGATTGAAGAAGCAGACAAACAAATATCCCCGCACCAAAAAGGTGCGGGGATGGTTTTTGAAGGAAGAACTGCTTTCGGTCAGTCTACCTTGATTTCCAGATATCCCAGAAGCTTGCTCATATCATACTCCTTGATGATGCCCAGATTGGAATCGTAGAATTTCCCGTCATAGTGGAGCAGATAATGGCAGAAGCGTCCCATTTTTTCCATCAGGATACAGCACTTGGGAAGAGTTGCTTCCTCGCCCTCGGTATAGATAATGACATCGGAGTGATCAATACCGTAATAGTTCAATGCGGAGATCACGCGGCCCATGGTTCCCTGCCATTCCCGGCAGTCCATGACGCTGATCACGTCCGCAATGGTAACACCCGCCAGCATGGCCACACAGGTCTGACCGCACAGACCGTCCTCGGGCTGGATGATGATATCAACGCTGTCGATCCTGCGGATGGGATTGTCAAAGCTGTAAGGGCTGTTCTTGTTCATCTGGATAAGGCTTCCGGTCACGTGGAGAAGGATTTTGTGCTTTTTGGAGATATCAATATGGGAAACGTCTTCCTGTGTCAGATGAATCTTGTAATTACCCTTCTCCTCAGGGATCAGTTCACATTCGATGATTTTGTTGTCCAGCACCAGATCTGCCTGAATGAGATCGCGCTGCTTGCAGACTTCCCAGACATTAAAGGGAATACGGATCGTGTAAAGCTCGTCCAGCTTGTCGATTTTGCCATTGAAGAAATACCTCATTTAATAACCCTCCTGTATTTGAATGTAAACGCTTTCAGTAATAAAAAGATAACAGATTTTCAGCTTTTTGAAAACAGTTTTAAAAGAAAAAAGCCAAAGTATTGAAAAAAAAACATTCTGACAAAAAAGTAACAAGCCAAAGCAAATTTCCAGCTGTGCGGTTGGCATTCCGGTGCCGGCGGCCCTGTGCGCCAAATGGCTTTGGGCTACGGGGCTGATGCTGCAAATCGGATTCCACTAATGAAA
>CAJUIO010000051.1:21951-25138 GCA_910586025.1 uncultured Lachnospiraceae bacterium | reverse complement strand
CACCGGAATATCCATCTCCCTCTTTTCTATGGCATTGGACAGATACCGGAATGTACCGTCATCAAAGGGGCGTACTGTTATCCTGTTTACAAACGCACAATCGGAGTTGTAGTCAGGCCACACCCCGTCCACTGACAGAGTGAGTGTTCCGTCCGGGTTTTCCGTATAGTCCGTCACCTCTGCAAAGGGCGGATACTGTCCGGGAAAAATCATCTCATACGGATAACTGTCCGTATCCTCCTGATATCCGCACGCCTCCCTGATCTGTTCCACAGTCGCCGGGAAGTACGCAGTCATGATTCCTTCATAGTCCTTTGCCGGTATCTCACCGTTTTCCGGTCTCAGCTCTTTGCCGGTATCAATCCGGTAGATATCCTCAAACATGCACGGCATCAGGATATCCTCCACATTGCTGTCGTCCCAGTCTGTCACAAGGACATTGTAATTGATATAGCTCAGACCGGCCACATATTTTTCCGTCAGCTCCCTGCACCGGTCGGAAAGCGGTGATACCCGCCAGTACTGGCGCAGACCGGAATGATAGGGCATGACCTCGTAGGCATAAATAAAGTACCCCTTCTCCGTGAGCTTTATCTCCGCAATATCATCCACCGCCCAAGAAATGATCTCGGGTATTCCCTCTTTGCTCCATCCGACCTGAAAATAGCAGGCCTGCAGCCGCCCGCCCCCGTGCAGAAAGGTATAGGCCCCGATCAGCCCGTCCCGGCCAACATCGAATACAGTGACCCTGGCATCCCTCCCCTCCTCATAGGCAGTATAGAAATCCCGGACTCCATCAGGATTTTCCATATTGACACCGTCTGTGATGCTGACATATCCGGCCTCCCCAAGCAGCGAAACCACCCTTTTTCTCTTCTCCCCGGAAAAGAGCTCTCCCACCGCATCTGCGTATACCTCTTCCGCCTTTTCGGCAGCCGATAAAGCCTCCCTTTCCAGTTCCTCCTTTTTTGCCCCTCCGATCAGGCCTCCTGCCTCCTGTGAGGAATCCTGCAGGGCTGCCGCTCCCTGCCGGGCTCCTGACTGCCGTCCGGAATACCACCACGTGTCATAGCCGCCGTCCGGAAAAACAAGCCGGTTCGACACATATTGAAAACTCCCGTCCGAAAGAGGACGGATCACAGTCTTATGTGTGAACGCTTTGGATGTGTTTTCTTTCGAGTATACCGCATTTACAGTGAGCTCTATGGTTCCGTCCCCGTTTTCTGCGCAGCTTACCACCTCCGGGCAGGGAATGTCCGGATACAGGCCCTCGTCAAATCCCCTGGGCCTGTATTCATAAGTCCCGTCCTCCTTGAAATAAGTCGTTCCTTTTCTCAGCTTTTCACTGTCTATCTCCAAATATTTTCCGATAACCGTCTCAAATGTATCAGCCGGTATCCGGTAAACGGCCTCCACACTCAGATCATCTGCTGCCGCATAGGGAACAGGCCGCTGATAAATATGAGGATAGAACCTGTCGAACAGATCGTAAAAATCCAGATCCCCAAAATCCTCCTCCGTCCAGTCAACGAGAAACATGTTATTTCCCCCGTATCCTGTCTGCAGAATATACCTTCTGTTCAGTTCTCTGCAGGTTTCATCAAGAGGCTGCACCCGCAGCGCCACATGCTCCGGCTCATCGCTCAGAGAAACCGCATAGTGATCCTCGGAGTAGTAGCTTCCCTCAAACAACAGATAGCCTTCCTCCGTATACTGCCAGAAATCCGCCGGATAGCTCACCGTGCTCCTGTTTTCCAGGCTCCCGCCTTCATATTGATAATACCCTCTGACAATATTTACCTCTCCCTGCGCCGTATGGAAATCGTACTTGATAAATCCGCCGTTGGCGGCAACCACAATGACTGTCAGATCCGCTTCCCTTTCCTCATCTGCAGCCTGGCAGAAATGCAGCGCCTGCTCCGGATTTATCATGTCAATCTGGTTTCCCTGATCCACTGCCGCATAACCGTTTTCCCCTAATCTTTCCACTATGCCGCGCACTGTTTCCAGATCATTAAGCGTCCCCGTCCCTGATGCCTCATCATAGATGTTACGGTAAAGAGCCGCAAAATATTCTCCATCCGGGGAAGCGCCGTCCTCCTGCGCCTTCCCGCCGCATCCGGCTGCCATAAGAACCAGAATTCCCATGGCTGCGAGCACCCATTTCTTTTTCCATCCATTCATTTCCGCCGGACCTTCCTTTCCCGTAACAGCATAACATTTCTTTCCCGCATTTTCCACATATAAATCTTAAGACTATTTGAACAAAATATAAATTTGACGAAACCCCGCAAGCCAGGCCGGGAAAGTATCTCTGAAAAGTGGTAAAATTTTTTCAGCTGCAGGGTTGGCATTGAAGCTTGCTGCAGGGTTGTTGACTTTCCTATGTCTTGACATTATAACGGCATACCGTTACAATAAAGTAATCACAAATTTTATAGAGGTATGAATAATGGAATTAGTTGCAATATTAAAAAGAAAAAATATATCAGTATACCGATGTTCAAAAGAAAGCAATGTGCCATATACAACACTTTTAGATATAGTAAAAGGAAAAACAAAAATCGAAAAGTGTACCGCTGAAACGGTTTATAGGCTGGCCAAAACACTTGACGTGGCAATGGAAGAGCTTCTGGAAAAACATCTGGAAGGAAAAAAAGCAATGCTATATCGAAGTGATTTTGAAACCTTTAAAAGCAATATATGCCACCTAGTTAAAGACAGAGGTGACATGGATTTTATTATTGATACTCTGAAAGAAGATAAAATAAGACTTTATTGGGACAGAAAATGGTATCCGGAAAGTTTTTATTTGTTGGCGATGATAGATTATTTAAGCAGGGAAAACGGATTGCCGTTGTGCCAGGATTATGAGGACATACGAAGTTGTACTTTGCCAGAAACCCTATATCCAAGAGATATAAATCTTGCGGCAAAGCTGGATGCTTCTCTTGATTTAAGAAAGCAGTGCATAGAGGAAGCAATTCCGGAGTTTAAAAGATTTAATATTGTAGAAAGCAGGATTAGAGATGTCTATTGATAAAGCATTTACAAAAGAAAATCTTGATTATTATTTGAGAGAATTAGCAAAAGAATTTCGCAAGAGAAATGGCTCAAAAATGCCTGCGGAAAGCTTCATCGGTCATGAAAGAGGCAATCAATGCAGTTGGTGATCGCTTAGAATTAC
>CAJUIO010000051.1:2561-21851 GCA_910586025.1 uncultured Lachnospiraceae bacterium | reverse complement strand
GCTTCATCGGTCATGAAAGAGGCAATCAATGCAGTTGGTGATCGCTTAGAATTACCAAACGGATGGTTAAATACAGATTTTAAAAATACGAGTTCATTCAGCCCAAAACTGATACAGTATTCCAAGCATTATCGAACTTATTCTGGCGTGTTAAACATACGGACAATTAATGCAGAGTATCTTATAGCCATGAAATTGATGTCAGGCAGACGATATAAAAAGGATTTGTCTGATATTGTAGGGATATTAAATGAACAAAAAAGAATTGAAAAGCCGCTTGATTATAATAAAATTGACAGAGCGGTAAGAGATTTATATGATAGCTGGAATGGAATTTCCGTGTATACAACGGAGGTATTAAAGGCAGCATTAGAATCAGAAAATTTGGAAGAATTGTTCGAAGAACAGGTACGGGAAGAAGAGGCTTCCAGGCAAGAGGTACTCCGTATCCAGAAGTATGATAAGACCAAGATAACAGGGAGTAATATAGACGACATAATTAATATGGCATTAAATAAAAAAACAAAGGTAAAAAAGAACTCTGAATAAATTATTTTCAACGAAAGGATGGTAGATCATATGAAAATCGCCGTTTTGGGAGCAGGCTTTGGCGCTTATCACGCAGAATTATATGCCAAGATGGAGGAGGCCGAGCATATTATCGTCTGGGGGCGAAATCAGGAAAAATTAAGACAGCTGAAGGAAAAGCTTCCTGTCAGGATTACAACCGATCTGGAAGAAATCTGGAATGACGACTCCATAGAGCTCGTGGATGTCTGTCTTCCAAACCATCTGCACAGGGAGACGGCCGTAAAGGCGCTTCGTGCGGGAAAGCATGTCTTTATCGAGACACCGGTGGCGGAATCCCTGGAGGATGCGGAAGCGATTCTGAAAACCGCCCGGGAATATAACAGACGCGCATTCGTAGACTTGTTTCTGCGCTTTGAATATCCTTACGAATATCTCTATCGGATCGTAAAGGACAATGAGCTGGGAACGCTAAGGGATCTGCAGGTAAAAAGGAAAACTCCGCCATGGTGGGGCAATCTGGATACCGATCATATCGGGCTTAACCTGATGATACACGATATGGATTTTGTTACAAGACTGCTCGGCGAGGCGGACGGCATATTTGCAGATCATACGGATGTGCGGGAGCATCAGTCTATTGTGACCACATGCCTGAAATACAAGGATTGCCTCGCCCTGGTCCAGGGAGCCTCCGCAATGCCGCAGGCCTATCCCTTCTGCGTAGGATTTGAGGCGGTTTTTGAGCGCGGTGTCATCCGCTATTATGAAGACGGCTATTCGGACGGCCTCACGGATACAAAGCTGGAATTGTTTTGCGATGAAAAAAGAGAGGAAATCCCCTTGCAGCAGACAAATTGTTATGATAATGCTTTGAGACATGTGTTACAATGTATCAAAGACGGTCAGCCCTCCTGTCTTGATATAACGGAGGCAATTATCTCATTACGAGCCGTGTTGAATATGAATCGGGAGCTGGCCGAACAGCCGTCTCATAATTACTTTGACACCAAAAGGAGACTTTGTAAAAATGGAATGGATTCGAACACTGCAGAAAGCGATTGATTATGTGGAGGAGCATTTGCTGGAGGAGATCCGTTTTGATGATGTGGCAGGGCAGCTGAATTTATCGCCCTATGAGTTTCACAGAGCGTTCAGCTTTCTGTCCGGCATGACCTTAAATACATATGTCAGGAACAGAAGGCTTTCCCTGGCCGGACAGGAATTAGCCAAAACAGATAAAAAAGTTGTGGATATCGCCATGAAGTATGGTTTTGAATCACAGGATGGCTTTACAAAGGCGTTCATGCGATTTCATGGAGTGGCTCCCAAATATGCAAAAACAGCAGGAACACAGCTGGTGATGTTTAATCCCCTATCCATAAAGGTCTCCTTTGAGGGAGGCAGAAAAATTGACTATCGAATTGAAAAAACGGAAAAGCAGAGATTTCTGGCAATCACCAGGACATTTCCCACCGAAATCATCGAGGAGACAGGCAATCATGATATCTCTGATTTCTGGGACGAATGCTATGAGCAGAATATGGTGCAGGCACTCAAACAGTTCGGAACAGAGGGTATATTATACGGATTGTGCGCTCCCTTAAAGGAGAATGAGACATTTTTTGAATACGGGATCGGCGTACTTGTGAATGATGAAGCGGCGGACGCTGATGCTTTTGCCAGGTCAAAGGGATATCGGTATTGGGAGACAGCACCATGCACCTACGTGGTATTCAACTGTATCGGAGAGGACGGGGAATGTATCGGAGATGCCTGGGAGCTGTTCTACAAGGAATTTCTTCCCCAAAGCGGCTACGAAAGCTGTGTGGAGTCAGATTACGAGGTGTATTTTGACGAAGGGAAGGATGGCTTATTCTGCGAGCTGTGGATTCCGATCAAAAGCAAGCCTCTCGCCCCGGGTGCGGCAAATCTCCTTGTGTCAGGCAGAAGCTAAAGATACCAGGGCGGCCTTTTTAAGACTACCCTGGTATTTTAGTGCCAACAGCACCCACGATCACGAGAATAATTGACAAAAACCTTTCCGTCAAAGAATATTCTCCTCTATAAACCTGGCCACACCGTCCATATCATTGCTGTCAATAATTCGATCTGCCACGGCAAGAACGGAGGGGATGGCATTAGATACAGCTACGCCAAGTCCGCAGTTTTTTACAGGCTCTATATCGTCGTTATCATCCCCGAAATAGACGGCATCTCCCGGTGAAATATTAAAGTAAGCAAGCATATGCCTGATGCCATTCCATTTCGTAGCCTCTTTGCTCATTATCTGGATAAGATCATTATCAGCGATGGTATGATACACTTCGTCGGTCAACGTGGTTTCAATACCCTCATACAGCATTTTCTGCCGGCTGCTTGCCAGTATTTTATAGAGGATGATGTCCTCCGGTAATGTCGGAAACTTGTCCCACACGACAGGCTCCCATACAGGAATATCTCTGTTTGAATAAAGCCCCTTGCTTGTTTCTATGGAAAGATACACATCCGGGTAACGCACAATGGCAGACAGTATTTTTTCGCCGCTTTCATATGAGATTCCAATCTCCAGCAGCTTTTGATGGAGTGAAATGACGGCTCCGTTCGTAGCCGTTATAGCGTCAAAGCCGATCAAGTCATTATAGATCAGAATATTCCTCAGAGGTCTTGCACTTGCAGCCATAACAAGGATTCCATGATCGCGGCACTTCTTGAGAACAGCTATGGTGTGCTCGGATACGCTTTTATCGGTATGCAGCAATGTTCTGTCTAAATCGGTAATTATGGCTTTCATGCACTCCTCCCTGGTGTGGAAATTATGTTTCTGCAATTATTTCAGCTCCGTGAAATAATCAGGCTCTGTCTCTTACGATTGTATCCACCGGAGCGGTACGGTGTCAAGAAAAAGTGCAAGTTAAACGTGGACTTTTCCCAGAACCTCCTAAACTGTATTGGCTCAATATATGTGGTCAGAGGCTTCATCTGATAATCCGGAAATGATTCAATCAGGCTCCCAAGGCACTGTGCCGTGGCTTCCACCCTGTCGTGAGCCAGAAGAACCACCTTTTTCCTGTCCAGAGAGGTTTCCCTGGCACAGGCTATGAGCTCCTCCGGGGTCCTTTGTCCTCCCGCATCCTCAAGGCTGGCATTCCAGTCAAAATAGATATAGCCCTTCTCCTCCATTCTCTCCACGATCTCCTGACAGACCTCTTTATTGTAGGCATTCACGCTTCCGCCCGGAAACCGGAACAGCCTGGCCTCCACTCCCATAATCTCACGGACACTGTCATAGGCCCTCTCAAAATCCTCAATATAGCTGTCCGCACTTTGATAGAGCACGTCATAATCGTGCACGTCGCAGTGGATCCCCACCGTATGCCCCTCCTCGGCGATTCTCCGGGCCGTCTTGGGGTGCTTGCGCACATATTCTCCGATCACGAAAAAGGTAGCCGTAACATTTCTCTCCTTCAGGATATCCAGAATTATATCCGTGTTTTTTTCGGAGGGGCCGTCGTCAAAGGTAAGATACATGGTCTTGGGATGAAAATAAAGGTCAATCCCCGCCGCGATTCCCTCAGCGATCTTATCCTGGTACTCCCCGTCCACAAGCAGTCCTCTCTCATTGGGGTTTGTCAGGAATCCCGTCTCGATCAGACAGGCCGGCATGTTTGTCTTTGTGGTGACGCACAGATCCGATTCCCCTACCAGCTCCCTTTCCACCGCTCCCGTGCTCTTTGCCGTCTCCTGATTGATCAGCCGTGCCAGCCTCCCGCTATTGCGGAATACGTCATTTCCGTCATACCAGGTCTCAATTCCCACAGCCCCCGTATCCTCACAGGAATTTTGATGGATACTGACATAGATAAGGGCCTCCTCCTGATTGGCCTCCTCCACACGATCCTCCTTGGAAACATAGACATCCTCCTGCCTTGTAAGCCTGACCGGATATCCCAGCCGGGTCAGCTTCTCGGAAACCAGCTGAGCAATCTGCAGATTAATGTCCTTTTCCCTGATCCCGTCTCTCACACACCCATCGTCCATGCCTCCGTGCCCCGGATCAATCACAATCACCGGCTCTTTCTCCGGCTCCTTTGGCATGTCTTCGGCCTGACTGTCAGGAGGCATCCTGTCCGCTCCCTCCTGCCCCTCCCCCAGAGCATCCTCCCGGGCCGCTGCCTTTGCCGCCTCCTCCGCCTTTGCCGCTTCTGCCGCAGCCTCCAGGGCGGGATCCTCCGGAGCCGCTGACACCCTGACCGCCATAAACCCGGATATCCCTATAATTCCCGCAAGCATCCATGCAAGAAGCGATACCGCCCACAACCGGACACTCCTTCCCGAGGTGCTTTTCCGTCTGCCAGGGACCGCCCCCGCGCCCGTTCTCCCGCCATGGTTTCTGCTGCCGCCGTTTCTTCCTTTGTACATAAAAATGATGCTCCTTCCCGATATCCGATAGACAATGTCCGTACTATCAGCATACAGAAAGGATGCATCATAAATTCATCATTTTTGCATCATATTTGCATCATTTGGAGATTTTCAGAAACAGCTCGTTAATACCCTCATAAAACCCGATCGTGACAATGGTTCTCTCATTTCCCGCCCCGTCAAAGGCATACTTCTTATAATAGGGCGTTGTCTCAAGAAGGGGATTATCTGTCTCGTATTCTCCGGGCTTATCCAGACCCATATATTCACTCCACTTTTCAATCATCTTATCCGTGTCAATCTCCTCCCACCTTAAAGGAGTCCTCACATAAAATTCATAAATTCTTCCGTCGTCAGCGTCTATATAGGCATCCAGCAGGCGGTTCTCCTTGTTGGCGTTCATCTGGCTGTTGGAAAGGCTCATCTTCCAGACCGCCACATTGTTGCGGGGCTCAGGCACGTCGATGGCGGAATACAGAGTGGCATCGTAAGCGGACGGCTGTACCTGCCGGATTCCCTCCGGAAGTATCCCAAGCTCTGTCAGCTCCTCAATCCCGCTGCTGCAGGCGGCGTAAATCTCCTCGTCCGTGATCTCGCCGCCGGAGGGGCCTTTTCTGTTGACCACAAAGGCATAAGTCCCCGCCAAATCCTGATATCCCGTCTCCGTCTCCCGGGTCAGGGCGCTCTGATCGCTTTCCGGAAGCGTCTGGGCATTCAGACACTGGGAAAGAATAAAGAGCTTCTCATTTTGACTGAGGCGATAGCGGTAGGCCTCCCCCTCTCCCTCCTCCTGCTGCAGGCGGATCTGATTCAGCACTCCTTTATCCTTGTATCTTGCAAGCGCCTCCGGTCCCCATATGGAAAAAAACACCACAAGCAGGGCAAAGAAAAGAAGGGCCAGATTAACTGCTGCTCTTTTCATGACTTTCCTCCTTTCCCGCTTCCCGAATCACAAATCCGATACTGCTTCCCCTGCCGGGAGCGCTCTCGATTTCCAGCCTGGACTGATGCAGCGCGAGGATTTCCGCACACAGGGCAAGTCCAAGCCCGGCTCCGTTCCTGCTCCTGGAACGGGATTTATCCACCATATAAAAGGCCTTCGTGATCTTGGACTGCTCCTCCCCGGGAATTCCGACTCCGTAATCCGTCACCGTAAGCCGGTACCCTTCCTGCGTTCTCTTTCCGGTCACCTCAATCCTGCCGCCCGGCTCCGACGCCTTACAGGCATTGTCCAGAAGATTGATCAGGACGGTCTTAATCAGGTCGGGATCCGCCCATATCACCCCGGGCTCAAAGGAATAGCAAAACTCCATCTCCTCATTGGGAACGAACATGCTGTGGAGATAATCGGAAAGGCCCGCCGTCTGAACCCTGGCAAACTCCGCCTCCCCCCTCCTGGTAACGATAATGTCAAGAAGCCGCAAGGACATGGTTTCCAGCCTTTTCCCCTCGGTATAGATATAATTTGCGGAAAGAAAGCTTTTTTCCTCGTCCAGCTTTCTTGACCGGAGCATGTCCGCATAGCCGATAATGGAAGTAAGCGGCGTTTTCAGCTCATGGGCAAAGGCTCCCACAAAATCCTCCCTTGCCTGGATCTCCTCCTCCAGCTTGCCGATATTGTCCTCAAGCGCCTCCGCCATATGATTGAAGTCCTGCGTCAGCTGGCCCAGCTCGTCCCCGCTGACCTTTTTGGCCCGGTAGCCATAATCGCCCGCCGCCATCTCCTTCGTGGCTCTGGTGAGATGCCGGATCGGCTTGGTCAGCCAGGCCGCAATGAAATTCATGATCACCACGCCCAAAGCCAGCATCAGAATCGTCATCCGCCTGTAGACGGAATAGCCCATGGCTCTCTCCCGGAAAACGCCGGACACATCCTTCATGGTTTCCAGATAAAGCATCCTGTCCAAAGCGTTCAGACAGCTTCCTGTCTGTATGTAATAGCCATCCCCCTGTGAAATCACGCGGTAGGCCCTTACCTCCTGTCCGGTTTCCTCCAAAAGCCCGCTATCCGCCTCAAAGCCGTCACTCACATACAGAACGTTCTTCTCCTCGTCGGAAAGGCGCAGCAGCCGTCTGGCATCCTGGCCTCCCGTTTCCAGGTTGGAGGCAATCTGCTCCACGGTACCGTCCTGAAGAACCCCGTATTTCACCGGAACATTGAGGGCAGCCGTCTCAAAGGCAAACCGGAGTATGCTGTTTTCGTCGAGAGCCTGATCAATCTCCCTTGCAAGAGACGTCTCAAACACATAATTTACAAAATAGAATCCGCTGAGACCAAGCGTAAACGCCATGAGAACCATGGTCCACAGCACAAGCTTTATGGAAAATTTCAACTTACACCTCCAGGCGGTATCCCACCTTGTAAACCGCTACCAGATTCCGTTCCAGGCCAAGCTTCCTGCGCAGCCGCTGTACATGAAGATCCAGCGTGCGGCTGTCCGCAAAATACTCTCCCTCCCAGACCTTCTCATACAGCGTCTCACGAAACAGGGCCACGTTCCTGTTCTCCACGAAAAGAAGCAGCAGCTCAAACTCCTTGTTTGTGAGAACCACGGGATTTCCCGCCTTCGTGACTCTTCTTGCCTCCACATCCACCACCACGTCTCCGATCGTGATCTGCTTTTCCGCCTTGTTGTACCGCCTCAGCACGGCCTCCACTCTTGCCACCAGCTCCACCACGTCAAAGGGCTTCACCAGATAATCATCCGCCCCCAGCTTAAGTCCCTTTACCCGGTCCCTAACCTCATGCTTTGCAGAGATAAAGATCACCGGGATTTTCAAAGGCCGGATATACTCCATCACATCATAGCCGTCCGCTCCCGGAAGCATGATATCCAGAAGCACAAGATCAAAATTTTCCCTGTCAATGGCCTCGATGGCCTTCATTCCGTCCTGCACGACCACACAGTGATAGCCCGCCGCCGACAGATTCAGGTCAATAAGATCGCAAATCGGTTTTTCATCATCCACTATCAATATCTTTATCACTCGCTCTTCCACCCCCAATAGGCTCTCGCCTTTTCCACAAGCTCCGCCACCGTGCTCTCGTCATTACAGGATACCTTTTTCTTTACCTCCGTGTCCGCATAAAAGCCGCCTGTTCTCTGGTAATAGATCGAATAATCGCTCTCTATCCTCAGCTCATTCCCGCTTCCCTCATAGCTGTAGCGGGCCAGCACCAGAATATCCTTCATCCCGTCCCCGTCAATGTCCCTGCAGGTGATTCCCTTAAGTGCGTACAGATTGTCAAAATCCCCCATGGGCTGAAAGCTCCACACGATATTTCCCTGCTCGTCGATCAGATAGATCATGAAGGTGGAAAAATCCGCCATGGTGTAGGTTCCCGGCACCACCTCCAGCTTTCCCAGCTTCTCGAACCTTCTGGGATAGCACTGCTCCTTGACAATGGAAAAGCCGTTCTTCAAAAGCTCCGTCCTGCTTTCCGCCGTATAGAGAAATTCCGTGGAATAGCCGTCCCTGACAAAGGCGGTGATGCTCTCCACGCTCTTATTCATTCCGAAACGGTTGATCTTATCCGAGATCCGGTAATCCCGGTAAAAGCCTTCTTCATTCTGGAACAGCACATCCCCGATCTTGTACTGCTTTCCCGCATAGGATCCGCTCTGATTGGCACAGGCGGTGATCAGCACGATCTCCATGAGGCCGTCCCTGTTCAGATCCTGAAAGGAAACCGCCGAAAGGCTTCTCACCGGCTGTTTCAGGCTGCCCTCCCTCCGGTTGTTTGTTTCCAGCTGATCGGTTCTCTCCACCACCGTTCCGTCCGCCTTTGTAAAAAACAGCGCCAGCCGGCTGTATTTCTCGTCCAGCGCCGGAACCAGCCACACTTCTCCGAAGCTCCTTGTCTCGATCGGGAAGATCTGGTCCTCTATCACACGGAACCCGCTGCGCCCTATGTCCGACTGATTTTCAATGCTCTCAAACCGCCGCCTGTAATCCTCATACTCTGCGGTAAGCTCTTTAAGATCCTCATCCGCCTTTTCCTCCCCGGCACAGACCAGCGCCGGACAAGAGCCGTCCCACCGCAAAATCCCGGGCCGCATGAAACCCGTCAGAACGACTGCCGCAGCAACGGCAGCAGCAACGGGACGTTTTCCTTTCCTCAAAAAGTGCGTCATTTCTTTTGTCCTCACACCGTTTTACCTGTCTCGTTTAACGCCTTACGCCTGGTTCACAAGCTTTGCGATCTCTTCGTTCACTCTCCCTCGAAGCCGGAGCAGATAAGCTTCCTCCTGCGGATAATCGTCAAAGGTTACTTTCTTTTCGTCAATCAATTCCAGTACCCTTTCTCTCCCGGCCAGCTTCTCCAGGGCCAGGAATGCGCAGTAATCCGACATGGCCTCATCCATCAGCATCTGTCGTATGGACTCCTCCGGTTTTCCGTCCGCACCCGGATAAACCAGAAAAGAATCTCCGGAGGGAAACGCCCCGTCAGCATCCGTGTTCCGGTAAGGATCCACGGGATAAAGAGAACGCTCCGAATAGTAAAAATTATAGCCCCAGTGAAGAAATCCGTCCAGACGGTACTTGTAAAGGAGCGTGCCCAGAATTCTGGTTCGGTATCCCGGAAGCACGATAAAGCGGTTAGGCACGTCAACGCACTGCGACGTACAGTAATAGCACCACAGACGCTCCGGACGTTTTTCCAGAAACGGCTGTATGGCATCCACCGCGCACACCGGCTGCCCCACCAGTCCCTTTTCATAAAAATCATAGTGGGAAAGGGCATCTATCATTTCATAGCCCTCAAGCTCAGGCGCAACTGTCTCCCACGCCTTTTGATAAGATTCCAGATGCTCCATGGAGGGCTCGTCTGATATGTGGAAATAGCATTTTTTCTCAATTCTCATTTCCCCAAGCTCCCGCTTGAGGGCTGCGAGAAACAGATGAAGGAATTCCCGGTACTCCGCACCGGAGGCATCCGTGTCCCATCCGAAGATCTGTCTGTATGTCCCGTCCTCCACGGCCATGATCTTCGGGGCGGCCTTCGCTCCCCACTGGGTGAACAGATGAGAAAACTCAAAGTATTCGATCCCGCACTCCCGGGCCATATCCACCCATCTGCGCAGCCTCTCAAATCCGAACTCGTATTTTCCCTCCCGCACCGTCACATCCACGAGCTGCACCGTGGGGCGCTCACCGCCAACAGCCGTGTCAAGAGGCGGCGTAAAGACAGGGGTGAGAAGCATATTGCATCTGTGCTTTGCCGCCGATTCCACAAAGGCCCTGATAATCTCCCAGTGCCTTTCGGAAAAAACCTCCACCCGATAATACTCCGCCAGACAGTCACTGTGGAACCACTCCGTATGCGGAATGGGAAGTGCGGGAAGCACACAGTCCACAACCCGGCACGTAACCTGCGGCTCGCCGAGCACACCGCCCTGCGCCTCCATCCTGATCTTCACAGGATATTCCCCGGCTTCCATTTTCTCATCCGTCTCCACGTCGATCCAAAGGCACCGCCACTGACCGTCCACCAGGGGAAATCCCCATTGCGTTATTTCGCTGAGCCGGTCCGGATACAATCCCGGCCTGTGAGCCAGATATCCCCCGTCCCTCTTTCTGTGACAGGGGTATTCACAGGGCACGAGATTCACTATGCGCACATGCACCTTATCCGCTATGGGCGATATTACCTTAACACTTCCCCGTCCCCGCCCGCCCGCATTCTGCCGGTATGCGATCTGAAAGGAGAGCGTTTCTCCCTTCAGGCCTGTCACGGTCTTATCTCTCATTTCCTCAATGTTTTCCCCTCCGGGAAATACTTTGCACAGAGAGGATACTATCGTACATTCAAAATCCATTTTTATACCCATGCCTTTCAATTATCAGTCTTACCGCTTTCTTCCCGTTCTTGTCCGGGAGCGCAAAATGATTACTAAGGATAGTTTATAAGATATCCGGTTGAAATGCAATAAGACATCTCTCATGCGAAGAAGGAGATAATCAGCGCCACCAGAAATCCGGTTCCGCCTACCAGCGTCTCCATGACAGTCCAGGTCTTCAGGGTCGTCTTCTCATCCATTCCCACCAGGGATTTTACCAGCCAGAAGCCGGAATCGTTGAAGTGAGAGCATACTGTCGCTCCGCCCGCAACGGCAGCCGTGGTGCAGGCAAGATACAAAGGCGGGAGATCTGCGATCTCGGGCATTGCCGCAATGATTCCCGCCGCCATGGTCATGGCAACGGTAGCGGATCCCACGGAAATACGTACCAGGGCCGCCACGATAAAGGCCACGATCACGATGGGCATCGCCGCAGAGGAAACCGCGTTTCCGATCACGTCGCCCAGACCGGAATTCTGCAGCATATAGCGGAGCACGCCGCCGCAGGCGGTAACAAGGAGAATCATTCCCGTAGGCTCCAGCGATTTAGTCATGATTTTTTCCAGCTCTTCGTTGTTATAGCCGTGCCTGCAGCCAAGCAGAATCATGGCGGCAGCCGTGGCAATCGTCAGAGCCACAAAAGGCTCTCCCAGAAAGCCGAGAATCGGCTGTGCGCCGCTCATGGCCGGCACTACCTTGGCAACGGAATTCAGAATAATCAGCACAAGGGGAATCAGAATGATCCCTGCAATGGTTCCGAACTTTGGAAGCTTGGATTCGTCATAATCCGCCTGGTTCGCGACATGTCCGGGAACCGGAACATTGTATTTCCTGCCGCAGACGCAGCCCCAGACGGGACCTGCCACGATCATGGAACAGATTCCGCAGAAAATCCCCACCAGGATCACCCATCCAAGATCCACATTCAGCATGTTTGCCACCAGAACCGGCCCCGGCGTGGGCGGAATGAACGCATGTCCCACGGCAAGCCCCGCAAGCAGCGGGATCACATAGAACAGGGAGGAGCGGTCTGTTCTCTTTGCCAGGGAAAAGGCAAGGGGAATCAGAATGATCAGGCCCGCGTCAAAGAACACCGGCATTGCGATCACAAGTCCCGTGATTCCCAGAGCCCAGGCCGCCTTTTTATCCCCGAACCTCTTCACCATGGTGACGGCCAGGGTCTGGGCGCCGCCGGAGATCTCCAGAATTGCACCGAACATGGATCCAAGGCCCACCAGCAGGGCAATTCCCTTAAGTGTGTTTCCGATCCCTTCATTGACCGAACTGATAATATCCTCAAAAGACATTCCTGAGATCAGCCCGATTGCGATGGCTCCCGCCAGAATGGCGATCATTGCCTGAATTTTAAATTTAATGATAAGAACAAGCAGGATAACAAGCCCCACCAAAGCGGCTGTCACGAGCCTGACAGGATTAGCTGCTGCCGCATCCATATACAATATACATACCCTCCTTCAGAAATTCTTCCTTTTTCTTATTCCATATATCCGCCCTTCATGGGCGATACCGCATGTTCGGAATAGATTTTGAGCACGCCTTTGGTATACTTGGGAGTCCTGGGCTTCCAGGCCCTTTTCCTCTCCTCAAGGATCCTTTCAATCTCTTCCCCGGGAAGCTCCCGTCCCTTCACTCCCACAATTTCCAGAACACGCTCCGGAATGTCAATCCGGATCAGGTCGTCCTCCTCCACAAGGGCGATAGGGCCTCCATCCGCCGCCTCAGGAGACACATGGCCGATTGCCGGCCCCTTGGATGCGCCGGAAAATCTTCCGTCCGTGATCAGGGCAATAGACTTTCCAAGCTCCGGATCAGAGGAGATTGCCTCCGTGGTGTAGAACATCTCCGGCATTCCGGAGCCCTTAGGCCCCTCATAACGGATGAACACCGCATCCCCCGGCTGAATCCTTCGGGAGATAACCGCCGCAATGGCATCCTCCTCGCAGTCAAAGGGCTTTGCCCTGAGAACTGCCTTAAACATTTCCCCCGGCACTGCGGAATGCTTGACCACGGAGCCCTCCGGAGCCAGATTCCCCCGCAAAATCCCCACGGTTCCGTCCGTTCCGATGGGATCTGCAAAGGTGCGGATCACGTCGGTCCGCTTGATTCCCCACTTTTTGAGATAGCCCCCGCACTTGTCATAAAAGCCGTTTGCCGCAAGCTCCTCCAGATTCTCTCCCAACGTCCTGCCCGTCACGGTCATCACGTCCAGATGCAGCATGGATTTGATCTCCTCCATCACAGCCGGAACGCCTCCCGCATAATAGAAGAACTGTGCGGGCCATCTGCCCGCCGGACGGATATCCAGAAGATAATGAGCTCCCCGGTGCATACGGTCAAAGGTATCGCCGTCAATCTCAATTCCCAGCTCATGGGCCGCAGCCGGAATGTGAAGCAGCGAATTGGTGGAGCCCGAGATCGCCGCATGAACCATGATGGCATTTTCAAAGGCTTCTTTGGTCATGATATCGCCGGCCCGGATTCCCTTTTTCACCAGCTCCATGATCTGCTTTCCCGCCCTGTAAGCCATATCCTTCAGATCCTCACAGGTTGCGGGCATGAGGGCGGATCCCGGAAGCATCAGTCCAAGAGCCTCCGCCATGATCTGCATGGTGGAGGCGGTTCCCATAAAGGAGCAGGCTCCGCAGGAAGGGCATGCATTGTGCTTATAATAAGTAAGCTTATCCTCCGTGATCTCCCCTCTCTGGCACATGGCCGAGTAAGCGCCGATCTGCTCCAGGGTCAGCAGGTCCGGTCCCGCATCCATCACGCCTCCCGTAATCACAATGGAGGGCATATTAAGCCTTGCAAGCCCCATGAGGCAGGCGGGAACCGACTTGTCGCAGCTTGCGATAAACACCCCTCCGTCAAAGCCTGTGGAATTGCCGTGGATCTCGATCATGTTGGCGATCATGTCCCTGTGTGCCAGGGAATAGTTGATTCCGTCGTGCCCCTGGGCGATTCCGTCACAGATATCCGTGGTAAAGTATTTCGCTCCCTTTCCTCCGGCCTCGGTGACACCTCTCACAGCCTCCTCCACGAACCGGTTTAAATGCGCGCTGCCGGGATGACTGTCCCCGAAGGTGCTCTCCACCAGGATCTGCGGCTTGTCGAGATCCTCCACGGTCCACCCCATTCCGATTTTCAGAGGATCGTTTTCCGGTGCCAGCGCCCGCACTCTCTGACTGTTCAGTTCCATAAAAATCTGCCTCCTTCTATATTATTTTTCTTTGCCATAACCATTTTTTCACGCATCTGACGCTCTTATTATTTTATCATACATATACGGTCTTATGCATAAAAATGAGCCGATATCCTCTACCGACTCATTTCTCTACTTTTTCTTTTCTCTTAAAATCCGCTGTATGCTCTTTACAGAGAGATAATACTTCTCCGCCAGCGTCCGCACCTGCGCTCCCGCAAGATACTCGGAATAAATCTGCTGGTTCCGCGAGCGCAGCTCCTGTTTGATTTCCGTGCCGGCTCCCCATTCCAGACGGTTCTCTGACTTTCTCGGAATGTAAATGCTCTGTCCGTCCACGTACTGCTGAATCAACTCTATGATTTCAACCGGCAGAATTTCTTCTGCTTTTCTATAGCCCATGTCTGCCTCCTAAATTCAGATTTCTTTCAGGAAAGCATTGGCTATAACAATTCAAATTTGATTGCAATAGCCTATGCTATGCAAACAGTCCATATCTGGTCATACGCTCTTTCACCTCTTTCTTTAATCCTCATCCGGATACTTCTTCAGTATCTCCTCAAACTCTGATGCCACCTCCTCAAATGCCTGCAGCATTTTGGGAGAAAAGCTTCCGTAGCGCCCGTTCATAATCATCTGATGCGCTTTGTCCGGTTCATAGTCTGTTTTGTAAACGCGCTCTGTGGTAAGCGTGTCATAGATATCCGCCAGCGACACGATCTGCGCCGCGATACTGATCTGCTCTCCCTTCAAACCGTCGGGATAGCCCTTTCCGTCATATTTCTCATGATGATGCCTTGCTATATCACAGGCATAATCAAAGACCGCCTTATCGTTCAGGCGGATAGACTTCTGTATAATCTCCGCCCCCTTTGTGGTATGCGATTTCATCAGTTCGAATTCATCCACCGTGAGCTTGCCGGGCTTCGTGATAATGTGATCCGGAATCGTGATCTTCCCGATATCGTGAAGCGCACAGGCCCATCCGATCTGCATAAGCTTGTCGCTTGTAAGCTCGTACTCCGAATAGAGCTTCATGATACTCTTGCCAAGACATATGGAAAACTGCCGGATTCTCTTAATATGCTGTCTGGATTCCAGATTCCTAAACTCCACAATGCCGCTTAAGGAGTCGATCAGAATTCCGTTTAACTGATTCAGCTCCTTTGTCTTTTGCTTTAAGATGTCATTCTGCTTCTGAATGCTGTCATTCTGTCTTTTGACCACGATCTCCAGCTTCATCTTATACTCAAACCAGCCGATGGCATTGCTCACTACCTGCTTCACCACGTCAGGCTGATACGGCTTTTTGATATAGCTTACGATGCCGTATTCATAACCCTTTTTTTCCAGATCAGAGGAATCCTCCCCCGTAATCATGATGAATGGTATTTTGGAGAGAAGCTTTTTTTCTTTCAGGCGCTCCAGCACCTGAAATCCGTCCATCACCGGCATCAGATAATCCAGCAGCACAATGGCGATGGAAGAAAAATGACTGTTTAGCAGTTCGATTCCGTCCTTACCGTTTTCCGCCTCCAGAATGCTGTAATTGTCCTTAAACATTTCAACCAGCATTGCGCGTTCAATCGAGTTATCCTCAAAGATCAATATCGTGTCCCGTTTCATAATCTACCCAAGCTTTCTTTGATTTTATATAGTTACCATTGCTACCTTACTGTTGCGAAGCTTAAAAATAACCCGCCTTACTTCCGATGGCACCACATACTTCATGGTGTTTATAATGATAACGCTCCCCTCATGCGCAATTCCTCTGACACAGACAGGCATCTTCATAGTCTGGTCAGTCACGTTTGCCAGCTTGGATATTTCCGCATCCAGCTCGGCCAGCTCCTGGTTCTTTGCAAGGATCTTGGATCGAACCTTTTTCATGGCTTCCTCTGAAACCGGTCTTGCGGCCTGCATCCGGACTAATTTCTTCCATCCGTTTTCCAGTGCGGTCAGCTCGGCCACTACAAGCTCCCTCTTCTCGGCGAATACGGCCTGCTCTCTGTCATATACCTCATTCCTGCCGATTTCCAGCAGTGTGATAAGATGTGATTTGTTGCCCAGATTAAAGGTGTCCACACCTTTCACCGCACAGATCCTTCCCCCAAGGAGCACTCCCCTGCTCCCGGAGACAATCACTCTTCCCATAGTGTTGATATCGCTGTTCATAATATAGTTGGCCTTGACATTGCCCACCGCATTGATATTCGCCGCCTCAAAGAAGCTTCCCGAAACCTCGCCTCCCGCATCTATAAAGCAGTCATGCTTGGAGCAGCTCCCCTTTTTGATCATGATATTTCCACCGGCAATCAGTCTGGCCGTCTCCACATTATGTTCAACGATAATATCTCCTGTCACCTCGATATATCCGCCTGAATACACGCTTCCAATCACATATACGGAACCATCCACCTCAAGCTTGCCCGTGGTGGAGGTCACGTCCTCCCGGACCACCAGCATATTGCTGATAATGATCTGGTCGTTGATATATTCAAACTTGCCGTTCATCTGGGAAACATATGTCACGCCGTCCGGCAGGATGGTGAAGCCTTCCCCCCGCAGGGGTCTGAGATCATTCCCGTTCTCGGCATGTATGGTTTCCCCGTAAATGTTTTTGCCGTCCGTGCCCTGTCCGGCCGCATGGTAGACGGCAATCTTCTCATCCTTGTCAACCATCTCAAAGGCTTCTATATTGACATAATCCACTCCGCCGTCCGGAAGCGGTGCCGGAATCCGGGGAAGGTCAAGCCTGACAAAAAACTCAAACCAGCCGTCCTTCCCTTTCTGTGCCGGAATGCCTTCGGCAATCAGAATCCTTTTGTTGGATCTTTTCTTGTCAATGAGATCGGCAATCGCCTCCTGCTTGATGCCAAAGACGATATTCCTTCTCTGCAATTCATCGTAGATATCTTCCTTTGTAATCAGATTCTCCACAATTTTGGGTATATAGGCATATGCCCTGTTTCCGTTATCTTCTATAGATATGTCAAACTGACTTTTCATCCTCATACTGAGGAGAGATTCCTTACCGCCCGGGGCGGTCGTCTTTGCCTGCTTCCGGTCTATCAGGCCAAGGCGCTTTTCCTTCATGTCCGTGGCGGAATAAATCAGCCTGCCGTACAGGGACACGTCCAGACCGCTCTCAAGCCCCAGACGGATCTCCCTCATCTGCAGATGGCTGAAAAGGACATTGGAGTAGGCGGATATGTCCAGCTTTTTTTCCAGGCCGAGACGGATCTCCTGCATCTGCATCCAGTTATACTTGGGATCGGCATAGCGGGAAACATCCAGCTGCTCGCACAGGCCTATGCGGATCTGATTAATCTGAGGCGTGACCATTTCGTCCCTCAGCCATTTATCAATCGGCAGCCGGTTCAGCAGTGCGGTACGTATTTCCTCCAGCGAATCATCCTCAAAGCCCCTGTCAAGATACGGTATAAGGTCAATTTCAGAATAAAGGGCGAGCCGGATCTGCTTCATGGTGTCATAGCTGTAAGCAGGATCCGCATACAGGGAGACATCCACCTTGTCCTTTAGCCCCATACGGATCTGCTCCATCTGCAGCCAGTCGAACTCAGGATTAGAATATACGGATACATCCAGTCCCTCTTCCTTTCCAAGCCGGATCTCCTGGCTCTGGGCCTTCAGATATTCCCCGCTCTCTAACGTGGAAAATTGCGTGTTTTTCAGTTTCTTCTTGTCGAAATCCAGGTTACCCATTTTATATTCCCATTCTTTCCCTGATGCGGGAGCCGGCTGTTGGCTGGCGCGCTCCGTCTTTTAGTCAGAAAAACAGTATAATCTTTTTGATTATACCAAATCCCCGCCAGGAAGTCTACTGGTTTTGTCTGGAATTCACGAAAGCAATTTTTGAGATTCTACCGCCCGATCCCCCTGTCGATGATCCTTCCGTTTGTCGCGTCAATGGTAAGAAAGCTCTCATAGGATCCTGAAGTCACATAGGAAAAATTCTCCGTCTGCACGGGCTCTCCGGAGGCGTTAAAAATCTTTCCGTCCTTATAGGTCAGCTCTCCGGAAGCGATCTTCGCCTCGATCTCGTCCGCATAGGTAAGCGTCTGCGAGCCAAAAAAGTCCCACACCGGCACCATACTCCCTTCCCCGGCGCCGGTCTCATCCCGGACCCGCATATAGCCAAGTCTCACCTCGCTAATGACAAAGGAGGCCGAGGCATCCCCGCTTTTTGCAAGCCATCCGTACTTCTGAAAAATCATTTCCTCAAAAATATCCTGAATATCGGAAAAAGGCATAAGGAACACATCTTCGTCGGATTTCTTCTCGATGTCACAGGGATTTACCCAGACAAAGTCCGTAAGGCCCTTTTCGTCAAAGACCATATGCAGACTCTCGTAAGGCCACACCGCCAGATCCCCATCCACAGTCTGTCCCGGATCATGGGTATAGGTCACGGGTATTCCGTCCAGCACTCTGGCAAAATGAATCCCATATCCAATGGCTCCCGGAATCGTCTCTTCCTCCTCCGCACTCTCAGTAAAAGCCTGGAAAAACTCTTCTCCTGCGGGTGCGAAATCCGAAAAGCCCATCTCCTGCGCCAGGGCCTGTGCCTTCTCCTTAATCTGCTGCCGGTCAAGGCCCGCAGGCACCGCCTCCTCCTCAATCTTCACCCAGGCATCTCCCACTTTCCTGTCCTCGCTTCGCACTTCCATCTGGGCCCACAGCCAGTCGGACTGAAAATTATTGTTAAGCACAAGCCAGTAGTTCTCCCCGTCCACAGTGGCATTTCCCTCCAGGAAATTTTCCTCCCAGGTATCTTGCCCCTGAGATGTCTTCTCCACATAGGGAACCACCGCCTCAACATCCTGAATGACCGGTTCGTCCAAAGCGGCCGCAAGCAGGCCTTCCCACATTGCGATTTTCTCCTCATAGGTCTCTTCCTTTCCGTCATTCACCACAGCGCCCGGGTTTTCTGCTGCCTTTTCTTTCAACGCTTCAATCCTCTCCCGGATCTCCCCACTGGTAAATCCATTGCTGCCTTCCATTGCCTCCCTGTCCCTGCACCAGAGAGGAGCATCCTTCAAAATCACTCTCTTCACAGCATCAAGATCCTCCTGGGCAAAAGGCCTTCCCGTCACCTTATACTGCTTAAAGCCCGCTCCCTCGGGCAGGACTACTTCCGCATCCACCCGCACTGTGAGAGCTTCTTCCGACAGCTCCGCCTCATACCTTTCCGGTGCCTGCACCTGCCGGGCGATTCCATCCGCAGATGCGTTTCCTCCATTTTCGCCCAAA
>CAJUIO010000051.1:0-2461 GCA_910586025.1 uncultured Lachnospiraceae bacterium | reverse complement strand
CGGTTGTATCCTGCCCCGCATCACCGTTTTGCTCCGTCCCTTCCCTGGGAAGTGCCAGCTGCTCCGTGGTTTGTCCCATACCTCCGCAGCCCGCCATGCTCATCACCGCCGCAAGCCCTACCGCCGCCAGAATAACGCCAATCCTTTTTGTTCTCATTCTCATACCTCCAAATACTTTTCTTTCTCTTCCGGGATTTACCGCCTTTGGCTAAATGCCAAAGGCTCCCCTCCTCGAAAAGCATACGATATTATCCTGTAAAAGGTATTCAGCAAACTGTAAACAATTTGTAAAACTCCCTTCTTTATTCCTCCGGAAATATCACCGAGACCGCAGTTCCCTTCCCCACCTTACTCTCGATACAGAGCCGGGCCCCGTGGAGCTGCGCAATCCTGACACACAGAGAGAGCCCCAGGCCGCAGCCTCCCTCCTTCCTGCTCCTGGCCTTGTCCACCATATAGAAGGCCTCCGTAACCCGCCGGATCTCCTCCCCGGGAATCCCGCAGCCCTGATCCTTCACCGTGATCCGGTTCCCTTCTCCCAGAAGGAAAACCGTGCCGCCTTCCGCGCTGGCTTTTGCCCCGTTATCAATCAGATTCACAAGAAGACTGGTAAAAAGATCCCTGTCCACCTTCCGATCCTCCATGTGACAGGAATGCACAAGGGATATCCCCCTCTTTCTCAGATGAAATTCCTCCAGGGACACCACCTGTAAAAACAGCTCCTCCATCCTTGTCTGTTCCAGACGTATACTGTCATTGTCATACATACCCACAAGGCTCATAAGCTTGCCGGACAGACGCTCCAGCCGCCTGCACTGCTCATAGATATGCAAAAGCGCCCTCTCCTTCTGTTCCTCCCTCAGGTTCACATGGAGCAGGGAATCGGAATAGCCGATGATGGATGTCATGGGAGTCTTTAACTCGTGGGCAAGGCTTCCAAGCATCTGCCTGCGGCGCTCTGATTCCTCCGAAAGCTCCCTCACCTGTCCCTCGATCCTCTCCGCCATGGCGTTAAAATCAGCGGCAAGCATCCCCGTCTCGTCCCTGGTGCGCACATCCGCCCGCCTTGCAAAATCACCCTCCCGGATATCCCTGGCCGCCCTCTGCAGCTCCGAGAGAGGCCGCAGAATCCTTTTTGCCAGAAAAAACACCAGGAGGACGGCAAGAACCGCCATCCCAAAATAGACAGCCAGATAAAAAAAGGCCTGGTCACGGATATCCCTGTAGAGAGAGGAAATATCCCTGACCAGGATCAGTCTGTAATCCCCGCCTTCCGTCACCGGTATTTTTTTTCCCGCAAGGAGGATATACTGCTCCCCCCGTCTCTGGATAACGCTGAACACCTTATCCCCATTCCATCTCTCGTCCCAGGGGTTTGCCAGCTCAAAGGACGTCTCATTGCAGATCACCTGATCCGGCCCCACGAGAATGTACTGCGACGCATCATATCTTTGCAGAAGAAAACCGAGATAAGAATTCCTGGTAGTATCGCGATACTCGCCAAGGGAGCTGCTCGCAATCTCCCGGGAGAGCGCATACGCCGTGGATTTCAGCTGCTGTTCATAATTTTCCATGGTTTTTCCCTGGTCATAGCTTGCGGAGTGGCTGATCACGATCCCCGCAAAAATCAGACTGGCAATCAGGAGAACCGATACCGTCACCAATGATAATTTCTGCCAAAGCTTCATCTATTCCATATCCTCCAATCGATATCCTGTCTTGGAAATGGTCCGGATCACGTCATGGAAGCCCAGCTTTTTGCGAAGCTGTCCGATATGCACGTCCACGGTCCTGGTCTCTCCCACATAATCCGTTCCCCAGATTCTGTTAAGCAGCTCCTGCCTGCTGAACGCTATGTTCTTTTCCAGTGCAAGCGTTACCAGGAGCTCATATTCCATGGGCTTTAAAGCCACTCTCTCCCCTTTTCTCGTGACGCTGTGCTTTTCCAGATCAATGACCACGTCCCGGATCTGTATCTGTCTGCGTCCCCTTCCGGTTCTTTTCAGCACCTTTTCCATCCGCACCAGAAGCTCCAGCACCTCAAAGGGCTTAACGATATAGTCCTCCGCTCCCGCCTTGAGACCGTGTACCTTGGAGACCACGTCCGCCTTTGCCGTCAGGAAAATCACAGGTATCTTCGCCCTCTCCAGATCCTCCAAGAGAGCAAAGCCGTCCTTTCCCGGCAGCATCACGTCCACAAGGGCAAGAGAGATTTCCCCGGCCCTTTCTCCGTCGGCCTCCGTCCCGATTATGAAGGCCTCCGCCTCCAGTCCGTCAAGGAAAGGGACCGGCTCATAGCCGGCCGCTTCCAGATTCATGCAGATCAGCTCTGATATGGAATTGTCATCCTCGATCACCAGAATTTTGGTTTTCACGTTCCGCCCCTCCTGTGTTCAATCTATTTTACCACAGAAGGAGAAAGAAAAAAGCATCAAATTGTAAACAATTCAATGCTTTTTCC
>CAJUIO010000050.1 GCA_910586025.1 uncultured Lachnospiraceae bacterium | reverse complement strand
CGCCAAATGTGCATGCAAGCATGCCCGCTTGGCTCGTTGCCCGCAGGAATAAATGAACACCCACATTTATATAGCCAGTATTTATATAGATATGTTTGTTTGTTACTAAATTACAGTAGAAAGGAGTCTATTTTTATGGAGCACAACACAAATCCCTATTCCGAGATCACACCCGAAATCATCCGTCTTGCGGATATCGCAAGGAAAGCGGATATCATTGATACGGAGCTTTTTACCAAATATGACGTGAAAAGGGGGCTCCGTGACCTGAACGGCAAGGGCGTTCTCGCCGGCCTCACCAATATCTCCGACGTGCGCGCCACGAAGCTGGTGGACGGAGTCTCCGTCCCCGACCACGGACGTCTGTTTTACCGGGGTTATAATGTGAAAGACCTGGTGGAAGGCTTTACCCGGGATGAGCGTTTCGGCTTCGAGGAGATCACCTATCTTCTCCTGTTTGCAAAGCTGCCCACCGAGAAGGAGCTCGCCACCTTCCGTGAAATGCTGGCAGGATACCGCACGCTTCCCACCAGCTTTGTCCGTGACATCATTATGAAAGCTCCCAGCAGCGATATGATGAACACCCTGGCCAGGAGCGTTCTCACCCTGTATTCCTATGACGACAGGGCCGACGACGTCTCCCTTCCCAATGTTCTGCGGCAGTGTCTGCAGCTGATCAGCCTGTTTCCTCTTCTTTCTATTTACGGTTATCAGGCCTACTGCCACTATCATGACGGAAAGAGCCTTTTTATCCATCAGCCGGACGCATCCTTGTCCGCCGCTGAAAATATACTGCATATTCTCCGTCCCGACAGCTCCTACACAGCCCTGGAGGCAAAGCTCCTGGACATTGCCCTTGTGCTTCACATGGAGCACGGCGGCGGTAATAACTCCTCCTTTACCACCCACGTGGTCACCTCGTCCCTGACGGACACCTACTCTGTCATTGCGGCGGCCATCGGATCCCTGAAAGGTCCCCGCCACGGCGGTGCCAATATCAAGGTGGTCCGGATGTTTGAGGAGATGAAGCAGGAGGTCAGGGACTGGACTGACGAGGAAGAGGTTTCCCACTATCTCCAGAGACTGCTGAACAAGGAGGCCTTTGATCATGCCGGTCTCATCTATGGAGTTGGACACGCCATTTACTCCAAGTCAGACCCGAGAGCCGTAATTTTCAAGAACTTTGTGGAAAAGCTTTCCGTGGAAAAGGGCCTGGAAAAGGAATTCGCTCTCTACTCCCTGGTGGAGCGGCTCGCACCCGAGATTATTTCCAGACAGCGTCAGATGTACAAGGGTGTCAGTGTCAACGTGGACTTTTATTCCGGCTTCGTCTATAACATGCTGGGACTTCCCATGGAGCTCTACACCCCCATCTTTGCGATGGCAAGGATTTCCGGATGGAGCGCCCACAGGATGGAGGAGCTGGCCAACAACGGCAAGATCATCCGTCCCGCCTACAAGCCCATTTATCCCGACCAGGATTACGTGGATATCAGCCGCCGCTCCTGAAATACATAAATTATGCAAAAAGGTTTCCCGCCAGAGGAAACCTTTTTTACGCATAAATTTATAATTTTCTGTCAAGAAATTGCAGCACCGTCTGTTTCATTTCATCCTTACCGCACACATGGTCGTGTAAAACGGGCGCTTCTCTGATCTCATCGACTGCCGCCGGAACCGGGATGCCGGAAAGCTGCGAGAGCCTGTCCGCCAGTTCAAAATCTCCAAGACCGCTTTCACCGCAGAGGGCTTTCATAACGCTTCCCGTAAATTTATAGGGGCTTGCCGTGGAGGCAATCAACGTCACCCTGTCATCCCCGGTCTCCTGCCTGTATTTTTGATACACACAGGAGGCAACCGCCGTATGGGTGTCGGTCACATAGCCCGTCTTCTCGTACAGGCTGCGTATGGTATCCGCAGTCTCCTGCTCTTTGGCATAATTTCCGTAAAAGTCCGTAAGCGCCTTTTGCATGTCAGGCGTAATCTCGTAGCGGCCCTCTCTCTTCAGATCCTCCATCAGCTCCGCATTTGTGTCCGCGTCATTTCCGGCAATCTGATAGATCAGCCGTTCCAGATTGCTGGAAATCAAAATATCCATGGAGGGCGAGGAGGTCAGAACAAATTCACGGTTTCTGTCATAGGTTCCCGATGCGAAGAAGTCAAACAGCACCTTATTTTCGTTGGAGGCGCAGATCAGCCTGTGGATGGGAAGCCCCATCTGCTTCGCATAGAAGGCCGCCAGAATATTTCCGAAGTTTCCGGTGGGAACTGCCACGTTTATCTTCTCGCCGTCCTTGATCCTGCCCTGCCCGTAAAGCCTGGCATAGGCGTACACATAATAGACGATCTGGGGAACCAGGCGGCCAATATTGATGGAATTAGCGGAGGAAAACTGAAATCCCTTTTCATTCAGCTGCGCCGCAAGCTCCTTATCTCCGAAAATCCGCTTCACTCCGGTCTGTGCGTCATCAAAATTGCCGCGAATTCCCACCACATATGTATTCTTTCCCTTCTGGGTTACCATCTGCTTCTCCTGAATGGGGCTCACGCCGTTTTTCGGATAAAACACTATGATTCTGGTTCCCTCCACATCGGCAAATCCCGCAAGCGCCGCTTTTCCCGTATCCCCGGAGGTCGCGGTCAGAATAACGATCTCATTTTCCACATGATTTTTTCTGGCAGAGGTGGTGAGAAGATGGGGAAGGATGGACAATGCCATGTCCTTGAAGGCTATGGTTGCGCCGTGGAATAACTCCAGATAAAACGCTCCGTCCGCCTCCCTTAAGGGTGCGATCTCCTCCGTATCAAATTTGGAGTCGTAGGCCTTTGCGATACAGTCCATGAGCTCCTCCTTCGTGAAGTCGGTAAGATACAGCTTCATGACCTCGTAGGCCGTCTGCGCATACGACATCCCGGAAAGCTCTTTTACCGATTTGTCCAAAGCCGGTATCCTATCCGGAACAAACAGGCCGCCGTCGTCGGAAAGCCCCTTCAAAATCGCCTGGGATGCCGTTACCGGATTTCCTTTTGTTCTCGTGCTGTTATATAAGATTTCCATTTTCTATCCTCTCTTCATTGGTTTTAGGTATTCTATCACAATCTTAATTTTCTGACAAGAAAATATCCGCACCACGGCTCAGCCCGCGGTAAAAAACTCATGGCCGCCATACGCAAACAGACGCACCAGCGCGCGGTCAAACCATCTCATCTTTTCCGAATCCGCATATTTCCTGGCCGCAAAATACAGGGCTCCTTCCGAGATGTCCTCCCCCATAAGGACCCGGTCCACCGCCGCCTTCGTGTCCTCGGTGACGCTCACCGCATAATAGCTTTTATTCGCTATGGGTGAAAACTGGTAGACGCCGCCCTGATTCTGGAACACCACATCCCTCACCGTATCCGGAAATCTGGGGCTTTTTACCCGGTTAAGAACCACACCGGCCACCAGCATTTTCCCCTTTTCATCTTCCGTTCCCGCCTCGGCCTGTACAATTTTCAGCAAAATCTCATAGTCCTCTTCGGACAGACCGTACTTGTCTTCTCTTTCCAGTACCTCGTAATCCACGACCCTCTGTCCGGATGCCACTTTTCTGGACGTGCCAGAGGACTTGTCTGCCACGGGCTGTACCTGGGTCTCCGCAAAGAACACCTGGAACGCAGGTGCCGAGGCTGTCCGATTCGCCTGAATTCCCCTCACGCAGAACCATCCGGTGCAAAAAAGCATATTGCATAAAAACATCTGCAGCAAAAATCTCTTATACATTTTTAAAATCAAATCCTTTCTGTCAAATAAATTTGTCCCTTAACTATTCTATACAAGTATTGACAGAAATATTTCTAAAATTTTCAATTTAGGGTAAATTATTTCAAAAATGTAAAAGAAATTTAATTTGTTTTTAATTTTTTATCTTCTGGTATAATCCACAAAGCTTATGGTATAGTTCACGACTCCCGACACTCCTGCGATCTTTTCCCCGACCGCATACTCCCACATTTTGAACTGATACGGATACTCGGGAATCGGCTCCTGCTCCGACAGCCAGATATCCCTGTCCTTCAGCTCCCTGTCCTGAATCTGTGTGAGCAGCCATTCCTTGCTCCCGTAAATCGCCGCCGAATACCCGGCCCGCTCCACCTCGCCGAGAAAGGCATCCGCAATCTTCGTCCTCTCCTCCTTATCCAGAATATCCGTCCTCGAAGTGTCATTCTCAACGCTGTCCATACGGAAAGCCACCGGATAGGCAATCCGATGGGAAGCAAGGCTTGCCAGCATACGCTCCGCCTCCTGAACCGCCTCCTGCTCCGTTACGGCCTGCGAGCTGAAATACACGCCTATATCCAGGCCCGCCTTCTCGGCCTTTTCCAGATTCGAGGTGAAGCTTTCATCCAGGGTGAGAAGTCCTGTCTCATATCCTCTTGTTCCCGCCCTGAGCATCACAAAATCAATCCCGGCCTCCTTCAGGGCCTCGAAATTCACCTCCCCGTTTTCCTCGGAGAGCTCCACTCCCAGCCTGGAAATCCTTTTATTTCCCTCATAATATGCCATCTTCCCGTTTACGCTCTTCATTCTGGTAAAATCGTAATCATGCAGGGGAATCTCCTCGCTGATTTCAAGCCATTCCTGAGTTCCGTCCCTGTAGGAGACGAGAATATGCTTTCCGTCGCCTGCCAGCTCCTCCTCCGTGGGCTCATGAGAGGGGGAAGGCTCGCCCTCCGGTTCCTCTGTCGGAGCCACCACCTCCGTCCCCGGGAATCTGTCCTCGTACAGGTCCCAAAAACCCAAATCCTCAGACCGCAGCTTATTCTCCCGGTAAAGGCTTTCGATATCCCCGGCCCCTTCCGCAAACTCTACGGTCTCCTCTGCCGGTGTGGGCGATGCCTCAGCCTGCAGATTCTTTCTTCCTGAATTTTTCTTCGGTGAATTACTCATAAATACCACCGCAAGTATTATCAAAATCAAAACGGACACAACGGCAATACTTCCCATCACCGCCGCTCCGCTCCCCCGCTCTTCCTGCTCATCCGGTAACCGCATAGACACTCCTCTTTCCATAAAATTTTGCAAAAATGTTTCACACACAAAGAAAATATACTATAATTATTGTCATGTGGCAACCTTTTCATTTGAGGCGCTGCAAATTTAAGCTTGATTTCAGCTGCGGAATTTACTGTCCGTCTGAAAAACAGGAAGGAGAATTTCTTGAATTTGCCGTATTTTATCTTTCATCGCACCAATGCCGCACTGTTCCGCCATCTTACTGCCTGTTCCGCTCTTTGTCTTGTCCTTTGCTCTCTCGCCTTTGGACTGACCGGATGCTCTCCTTCCGCCGCCCGCAAAGAGACCCGGACCGGTTTTTATCTGAACACCGTAATTTCCATCACCATATACGGCCCCTCCTCTCCGGAGCTCTTTGACGGCTGCATGGAGCTGGCCGGGCGCTGCGAAAACATGTTCAGCCGCACCCGGGAGGGAAGCGACATCTGGAACATCAACCACAGCAAGGGACATCCCGTCCGTGTCAGCGCTGAGACTCTCTCGCTTCTTCAAACCGCCCTCTCCTACGCCGAAATGTCCGGCGGGCTGGTGGATCCCACCATTGGCACGCTTTCCATTCTCTGGAACATCGGAGACGAAAATCAGGGGATCGTCCCCTCCGGGGAAGAGATAAACGAGGCCCTCTCCCACGTGGATTACAGAAACGTGATCATTGAGGACGGCCAGGTCACGCTGACGGATCCGGAAGCCTGTCTGGATCTTGGCTTTATCGCAAAGGGCTATATTGCGGATCAGATACGGGAATATCTTCTCTCCAAGGGAGTCGGAAAGGCCATCATCAATCTTGGCGGCAACGTGTCGGTCATCGGCTCCCGTCCGGACAAAACTCCCTTCCGGGTGGGGATCCAGCAGCCCTTCGCCGAGACGGGAGCCTATGCCCTGGTTCTCGAAGCGCAGGACAGATCCATCGTCTCCTCCGGAAATTATGAGCGCTATTTTGAAAAGGACGGGATCCTCTACCATCACATTCTCTCCACCGAAGACGGCTATCCCGGAAACACCGACCTTGACAGCGTCACCGTGATCAGCAGCCGTTCCGTGGACGGAGACGCGCTCTCCACCTGTTGTTTTCTGCTTGGCTATGAGAAGGGGCTGGAGCTGATCCGGTCCCTGGAGGATACGCAGGCGGTGTTCATCCTCAAAAATGGGGAGATCCGCAAGACCTTTTAAGTCCGAAGACGAATGCGGCCTCCGTGCGAAGGCTCCATCATTCCCGGTTCAGCCTCGCCGCCTCCGTCCCCGCCAGCATGACGATTCCGATTCCGTGGGTATCATTCAGATTCCACTTCAGGTTTCGGTAATAATCCCGGTCATAGGACCAGCCGGAGCCCTGGCATACGCCATACAGATTTCCCTCCCGGTCAATGCCGTAATGAATCATCCCATTCCATCCCCGGCGGACGGCATTTGCAATTTCGTGCTTTTCCTCACAGGAAAACAGATCAAATCGGATTCCCCTGGCCATTGCGCAAATAAACATGGCGCTCCCCGATGTTTCCATATAGGTATCCTTGTCGTCCAGAATCTGGTGCCACAGGCCTCTCTCATCCTGAAAATGCAGATATCCCCGGAACAGTGCGGAAAAGAAATCCACCAGCTCCCCCCGCTGCGGGTGTTCCCCGGGCAAAACCATCAGCAGCTCGCTCAGGGAAAAGAACACCCACCCGTTTCCCCTGCTCCACGGAATCCTGTTTGCCTGCGGCTGGCGCAGATCATACATATGCGATAAAATAATGGCATTCTCCTTTTCCTCCACAGGAAGCTCAAAGTATTTCCGGTACAGAAGCAGCTGTCTGCACGCCTCGTCCAGAATCTCTCTCCTTAGGGTCATCCGGTAATACCGCACAAGAAACGGCACGCTCATATACATATCATCCACCCACATGGTGTCGTCTCTTCTCTTAAAGGCACCGTCCGGACATCTCACCTGCTCTTTCATCATGTACGTCCCGATTCTGTCGGCAATTTCCGGCACCTCCTGCCATCCCGCTTTCTCCTCCTTTGTCAGGGAAAGGTATTCCTCCAGCATACAGGAGCCAAAAGAACCGCAGTCGTCCAGCGCGTCCAGCCACAGCATCTGCTGATGAATTCCCGGAAAACCGTATCTTTCCCTGTCGTAAGACGCATACGGTGCCGCCTTAATCACCAGGTGGATAAAATCTCTGACATATTCTGACATATGGGCGTTTTTCAGATAATCGCCCGCCGACATCAGACCATATAAGGTGACACCGAGCGGATAAGTCCATCTTCCATATAAAGAGCTTTCCACATAGGGGCGCACCGTCATATTCCGGTACTCTGTCTGCCAGAACTGTTTTCCCCCGGTTATCCGAACCGCCGCTTCCAGGAATTCTCTCTCATTGGGCCTCCAGCTCCGAAGTCCTTTTTCCGCCTCCTTTGTCAGACCTTCCAAGAGCAAAAAACGTCCCCCGTCTCCCTGTGCATCCACCGGAAGCGTCATGCTCCATTTCTCTGGAAGAGAAACCTCCCTTTGCGCGCCTCCCTCTGCAAACCACAGGATATGGTGCGCACAGGCCGGCCGAACGTTGGCAAAATCCGTTTCCCCGTCAACCGTTATACACCGGATGCCGGAGCCCTGATCCCTCTGCCGGGCCAGAAATTGAAGCAGCTCCTCCTCTCTCCCCTCTTTCGACACGGCCCTGGTCCAGATACAGATGCCCCTTTCGCCGCTGCCCGCACCCTCCCTCACGGAAGGGCTTTTGGGATACCAGCTGCGCTTCGTGGCCTCCGCATATTTTCCCCACAGTGCGGGCTCCTGCATGATCTTTCCCGCACCGCGCCTCTCAAATTCCCCAGCCGCAACAAGGGTATACAGAAATCCCGCCTCTCCCCTCCATTCCTGAAACGGAGTGACATAGGCGCAAGGCTCCCACTGGGGCATATGATTCCGAAGCGTACATCCAAAACCCTCCGATGTCTTTAAACACAGGACCAGAAACCGGTTAAAGCCCTTTTCCAGCCTTACAGGAGCCTTCTTTTCCGGAACGGCTTGCGTTTCGTCAAAAATACAGACACCGTTCAGATAAATAAGGGTGCGTCCGGTGCATTCCAGACAAAAGCCGCTGCTTTTGGGCAATGCGCACCAGAGCTCTCCGCATGCCATACCCCAGTCGCCCTCTTCCGCGTCCGGCAGAAGTCTGTCAAATTCAAAGAGAACCCTCCCCTTCCTGTCCATTGGTATTCCGTCGCTGCGAAAGGTTCTCAGCTGATAGGCCCTGGGGGGATTTTCCTTCATGAAGCGTTCCCCCATTACCTCCAGAATCTTTTCCGTGTCGCCGCCGTACTCCTTCGCGATACTTTCCTCCGGCCTAAAATATTCCGCCGAAGCGCTTATATTGTCGTTCATCCCTTCTCTCCTTCCGTCTCCTGCCCGTTTACCGACAGATACAGGCTCCCTTCTCAAAATCCAGCAGAGCATAATGCCCGTTCCGTCTAATCTCAATTTTCCCACTGTCAAATTCCGACTGACACGCCGGATTATCATAGCGCTTATACTGATGGATCTCTATTTCCTCTCCGTTGATTTTGAAAGGGCTGAGCCATCCAAATTCCATCTTCCCCTGGGAGGGCGATTGATAAACGCAGGAAAAGGTGTCTCCCTCAAGCCGGGCTCTTTCAAAGCTGCCGATAAATTCATCAAAGCTCCCGTTTTCCCTCTTTGAACCCATTTCACAGACCCAGACATTGGCATGTCCCTGGGCAGAATATTCAAAGGGCTTACTCTCCCTGAATCTCTCTTCATGGTTCTTCGGATCCACAAATCGGAAAAATTCCTCCTTTACCGGTTCCCACACCGCCGGAAGCATGGATTTCAATGCGATATAGGCATCCTTCCTTCGCCCGAACACCCATCCGTCCTTCTCCTTAACCTGATCGAATTCGCTTTGCGGAAAATAAGCGTGGGTATACTGAAAATCAATAAAATCCGCATCAATCCGGTAAATACTGATCACCACGTTCCTGTTAATCACGGCTCTTGGCAGAAACAGATTTCCCGCAAATTGATTGGGCCTGCAGTTATACTCAAAGGATCCGGGCGCATTGGTAAATACAATGGCCCTTCCGCCAAGCGATGCCGTCCACACATGCTGCTGGAAGCCTCTGCGCCCCCTGCGGTAATCCTGAACGCATCCTATCATATAATCTCTGGTCCTGAAGGTATAAATATCCGCCTGCGTCATAGCCGTAAAATCCGGAGTAGACGGGGCGGAAATTCCCGCCTTATCCAGCAGCTCATATCTCTCCTTATATGCGAGCAGACGATTGTTCATCCAGTTGTAGGAGGGAAATACCTTCAGCGAATTCTCGATCACGCTCCGGTCAGAATACGTCTGCATTCCCCAGAAAAACATAATATTGTCAAAATCAGACTCGTCAATCCCGTATTTAGCCACATCCTCCATATTCAGGCTGACCCTCTGCTTATTGATCCACTCGTCCTCCGTCTGCTGTGCCGCCGCAAGAACCGCCTTCGGGCATTGATACCGATATGACGCAAGCAATACCGCACAGGTGGATAAATCCTCCACCCGGCCCTCATCCCACATCAGAGCCATGACAGGAGAGACTCCTTCATAAGCCGGGTCTGTCAGCGGCCTGGTATACGCTCTTGCGTGCGTACCCCCGAGATGGCCCTGGAAAGAGTTGGCGGCCAGATCAAAGAGCAGCTGATTCATGATCAGCCCGCTGAGATTCTTGATGTCTTCCTCCTTTGCATAATACATGAGACCCGAAAGAGCCAGCAGATCATCGGCATAATACCCCTGACAGAGCCACTCGGAAAATCCGAACCGGCACCGCCAGTTCAGCCATCTCCTTATAAAGGGCATGGCATGCTCTTTATGCCAAAGCCCTGTTTTCCCGTTATTCGTAAAAATCCTGTCCGGAAAAAGCTTTCCGACCAGATACTCGGCGCTGTGAAAAAGGATCTGGTGGTTTTCCGTAAAATAACATGCCTTAATTCCTCCCGGCTCATCCAGCCAGTATTTGAACCCCAGCAGAGTATCTGTTATCTTCCGCAGATAGGACTCTTCTATGTAATCTCCCGATCCGAA
The DNA here is from genome assembly GCA_910586025.1 of uncultured Lachnospiraceae bacterium. Classification (GTDB taxonomy): domain Bacteria; phylum Bacillota; class Clostridia; order Lachnospirales; family Lachnospiraceae; genus Suilimivivens. Next base: position 16,424 of record CAJUIO010000050.1, on the reverse strand, counting down.
TTCATACAGAATTCTTATGAATGCGGGAAGTATAAAATCCGCACAGTCCAATCTGTTATTGATTCGATCCAGCCCCTTGTCCATGATTTCATAGTCAAGCGCATAACAATTACCTGTGCCGGCCTTATTGCATTCCATTTTAGCCAGTTCCAGATACACTCCCTGCCAGGAGCGAAAACCATCCCAGTCGTTTCCCTCGACTCTTTTTGAAAGCTCCACTGTTTTCCTAAGATATTCCAGATGCTCCATATTCCCTCTCCTTTTGTTTTCCCACTTTGACAGTGACGGCATTTTCCTGAAAAGAAAGGGAGATGTACCGTCTCTTACATCTCCCTCTCTTTACGGTTTATCTATCCTCTGCGGCTGAGCCGCTTCTCCTGACTCTTTGCTATACCACGGAAACCTTCCCCGCAAGCACCTGCTTATAATCCTCAAGATTCTTCTGGAGCAGGCTTGGCGTATCGAGCCCGTAAGGGCATTTCCCCTTGCACTGGTTGCAGTGCAGGCATTTTTCGATCAGAAACATTTTCTTCTGTGCCTCCTGTGTAAGCTGGCTTGCCGAAGGCGAGCGGCGAAGGAGCAGCGACATTCTGGCACAGTTATTGATCTCGATTCCCACCGGGCAGGGCATACAATAGCCGCAGCCTCTGCAGAAATCTCCTGCCAGCTCCTGTCTGTCCTTCTCAATCACGCCGGAGAGCTCTTCCGTCATGGCCGGCGGATTATCAATGTAGGACAAAAACTCATCCAGCTCCTTTTCCCTCTGAACACCCCAGATCGGAAGCACATTGTCATACAGACAGGCATGGGCGTAGGCCGCCGCCGAATTGGTGATCAGTCCGCCTGAAAGGGCCTTCATGGCAATAAATCCCATATCCGCCGCCTTACAGGCCGCAACCAGCTCCTCGTCCTTTTGGGTTGACAGGTAGCAGAAGGGAAACTGCAGCGTCTCATACAAACCGCTCTCCACCGCCTCAAAGGCTACCTTAAGCCGGTGATTGGTGATTCCGATATGGCGGATCTTTCCCTCCTTCTTCGCTTCCCAAGCCGCCTCATAAAGCCCGCTCCCATCCCCCGGCCTGGGACAGAACGACGGATTGTGGAACTGATAGAGATCCACATAATCCGTTTTCAGGTTTTCCAGACTCCTTGCCAGATCCTCCCTCATGGCTTCCCCTGTGGCCGCACCGGATTTGGTGGCGATATAGATCTTTTCCCTGATCCCCTCGAAGGCAAGGCCCAGCTTGTGCTCGCTGTCACTGTAGGCTCTGGCCGTATCAAAGAAGCGGATGCCGCCCTCGAAGGCCTTTCTCAGAAGATGTACCGCAGCCTGGTCGCTGATCCTCTGAATGGGAAGAGCCCCGAATCCGTTTTTGTTTACCACAATTTCTGTTTTTCCCAGTCTTACCTGCCCTTGCATATTCCCTATCCTTTCCTTATCCAAGCTTTACAATGGACTTCTTAGGGCACTTCTCCATACATACGCCGCACCCCTCACATTTATCCTGATCAATCGTAGCGTTAAAATCCTGAACGTCAACCGCCTGCGCCGGGCAGTTCTTCTTACAAAGCTGACAGCCGATGCAGCCCGCGCTGCAGTCCTTCATGGTAACGGGCCCTTTATCCTTTGAGCTGCATGCCACCGCATACTTTGCGTCATAAGGGATCAGAGTGATAAGATTTTTGGGGCAGACCTCCACGCATTTGCCGCAGGCCTTGCATGCCTCGCGATCCACCTTCGCCACACCGTTCTCCACATGAATAGCGTCAAAGGGACACGCCTGCACACAGCTTCCAAATCCAAGGCAGCCGTAATTGCAGCTCTTGGCCCCTCCGTTGGGAACAAAGGAAAGCATACGGCAGTCCTCGATCCCATAGTAATCATAATCCAGGGTGGTCTTGTCACAGTCTCCCTGACACTGCACAAAGGCCGTCATCCTGACACTCTCTCCGGCTTCCACGCCCATAATCCCGGCGATCTTCTTTCCCACCGTCTCTCCGCCCACCGGACAGGCGTTTACGGGAGCCTCGTTCTTTGCTATGGCCGCCGCAAGCCCGGCACAGCCGGGATATCCGCAGCCTCCGCAGTTATTCCCCGGAAGGGCGGCGAGGACAGACTCCTCCCTCTCATCCACTTCCACCTTGAACTTAATTGCCGCAATTCCCAAAAACACTCCCACAAACAGCCCCACGCCGCCTACTGCGGCCACGGCTGATGCGATTCCTGCAAAATCCACTCTTCACACCTCCTATAGCAATCCCGAAAATCCGCAGAACGCAATGGCCATCAATCCTGCCGTAATCAGAACGATGGGCATTCCCTTAAAGGATTCGGGAATATCGTTGTATTCCATTTTTTCTCTGATACCTGCAAGGATCACGATGGATATGGTAAAGCCCACCGCCGTGGCAAAGCCGTTTACGATTCCCTCCAGGATTCCGTAATTTTTCTGTACATTGGTGAGAGCAACTCCCAGAACAGCACAGTTGGTTGTAATCAGGGGGAGATACACTCCAAGCGCCTGATACAGGGATTTCATGAATTTCTTCAGGAACATCTCCACAAACTGCACCAGAGCCGCAATCACCAGAATAAACACTATTGTCTGCAGATATGTAATGTCAAGAGGCGTCAGTATGTATTTATAGATTCCTCCTGCCACCGCGGAGGCCAGTGTGATCACGAAGATCACGGCCGTTCCCATTCCCGCAGCCGTATTGATTTTTTTCGATACGCCGAGAAAAGGACACAGCCCAAGAAACTGGCTGAGAACCACGTTGCTCACCAGAGAAGACGAAATCAGAATGATCAGAAGCTCCTTAACCATTGCTCTCTTCCTCCTTTCCGCCGGCCCTGCGCTCAGCGCAGCCCTTCTCGCCGCAGGCCATGCAGTTTCCGCCGCAGCCGGACTGTATCTTCGACATATCTTTTCCCTTTCTTTCTCCCGCGATCTTTACCTTGTTCTGAATGGCCGTCAGCGCTGCCAGAACAAAGAACGCTCCCGGGGCAAGCACGAAGATGCTGCAGGGTACATAGCTCTCCGGCATCAGGCCAAAGCCAAACAGCTCCCCGGCTCCGATCAGTTCCCTGACCGCTCCGATTATGGTCAGGGCCGCCGTGAAGCCGAGCCCCATACCGATACCGTCAAAGAGTGAGGAAACCACTCCGTTCTTGGACGCATAGCTCTCCGCCCTTCCCAGAATAATGCAGTTTACCACGATCAGCGGAATATACAGACCAAGGGCTGCGTAGAGAAACGGGATAAACGCCTTAAGCAAAAGCTCCACCACTGTCACGAAGGAGGCGATGACAACGATAAAAGCGGGGATTCTCACCTTATCCGGTATCGCCTTGCGCAGCATGGAGATAAACATGTTGCTGAGAGCCAAAACCACCATGGTGGTAAGCCCCATGCCCAGTCCGTTCACCGCCGATGTGGTGACCGCCAGAGTGGGACACATGCCCAGCATCAGCACAAAGGTGGGATTTTCCGTAATAATGCCGTTCTTCAATCGTTCGGCCGCACTGTTTTCTCTCATCATGAGTTACCTCCTAACTGCGTCTGAAAATAGTAAAGCCCGCCGTTTACCGCCGTGGTAACGGCATTCGTCGTGATCGTGGCCCCGCTGATGGCATCAATCTGGTCATCCGAGACGGCTCCCGACTTTGTGTATGTAAACTGAGATACATTTCTGTTTTCAAACTGAGGCTTCAATACCGCCTCCGCCTTCATTCCAAGGCCCGCCGTCTCCGAGATGCTCAGAATGGAAATGCCGTTCAAAGTTCCGTCCAGCCTGATTCCCATGGTAAAGGTGATATCTCCTCCGTAGCCCTCGCGGCTTGTCACGGTAAGAACATATCCCAGCAGTGTGCCTGACCCGTCCTTTGCCTCCAGCGCCTTGTCGATCTTCACGGACTGATACTGCTCCTGCCAGATTCCGTCGCCTGAAGGATCCGCCGCCTCCCTCTCCTCAAAGGAGGACGCACCCGGGAATACCTCCGCATATGCCTCGTTCGCCGCCTTCTCCTCCGCAAGCGCGATGGGTTCCTTGGTAATCTGATACACAAAACCCAGAATCAGCCCGGCCGCCACAGTGATTACAAACAAAACAGCGGCATCCTTAATCATATTTTTCATATCTTTTCCCCTCCTTCTCCGAATGCCTTAGGGAAAGTGATCTTCTCAATCAGCGGCACCAGAAGATTGCCGATGATAATCGCATAGGACACTCCCTCTGCGGAAGGTCCGAAGATCCTGAAGATCCCGGTCAGAATTCCAAGCAGGACTCCGTAAACATACTGCCCCTTCTTCGTGATGGGTCTTGTCACATAGTCCGTTGCCATAAAGAAAGCTCCCAGCATCAGGCCGCCCCCGGAAAGGTGCGCACTCAGAAAAGCGGGATCCAGGCCGTGTCCGCCAAACAGCACAAGAAAGAGCAGGAAGCTCACCAGATAGCTTCCGGAAATTTTGAGGTCAATAATTCCAAGAAGAATCAGGAAGCAGGCTCCGATCACGATGGCAATCATGGAGGTCTCCCCGATGGTTCCCGCAGTCCTCCCGATCACCATATCCAGAATATTCACATCCCCTCCCGCCTTCAGGACCGCAAGGGGCGTCGCCCCCGTATAGGTGTCCGTCTCAAAATTGCACATCAGAGAGGTGTAGGAAATAAGCAGAAAGCATCTCGCTCCCAGCGCCGGATTCATGAAATTCTGTCCCAGACCGCCAAAGAGCATTTTTACCACGAGGATCGCAAAGATGCCGCCCACCATGGCCGCCCACCACGGAAGTGTGGAGGGAAGGTTCAAAGCCAGCAGAAGACCTGTCACCACCGCCGAGAAATCGCCTATGGTTACCGGCCTGTGCATAGCCTTCTCGTAAAGAAATTCCGTAAGCACCGTAGATGCCACAGTTACCAGTATTATAATCAGTGCGTCCAATCCAAAATTATAAATGCCAAAGCCGGCTGCCGGAAGCAGGGCGATCACCACCGCAAGCATGATATTTCCGGTTGTGACCCTGGATCTGATATGGGGATTGGAGGACACCTTCATCAAGTCGCTCATCGTCTTTCCTCCTACTTTTTCTTTTTCTTGGCAAGCTGCATCTTACGCATGGACTTGATCACCTGGGTAAGAGGACGCTTGGCGGGACAGACAAAGCTGCAGCAGCCGCACTCGCAGCATTCCATGCCGTTGTGCTTTAAGAACGCTTCCTCGTCGTAATGCTCCGCGTCATCCGCCAGGATTCTGGGCACCACTCTTCCGGGACAGGCCTCCACGCATTTGCCGCAGTTGATGCAGGGGCTCGGCTCCATTGCGGAGACATCGTCCTTTGTAAGGCACAGCAGGGCCGATGAGGTCTTGGTGGCCGGCACATCCAGATCAAAAATTCCAAATCCCATCATGGGGCCTCCGGATATGATCTTAACGGGCTGCTCCTTAAATCCGCCCGCTTCCTTGATCAGCTCGTGATAATTGGTTCCGATCCTTACCTTGAAATTACAGGGATCCGCCACCGCGTCGCCGGTCACGGTCACGATCCGGTACATGAGAGGCCTTCCCTCAATCACTGCATTATGTATGGCGATCACGGTATCCACGTTGTTGACCACGCACCCGGCATCCGCCGGAAGCTTGGCTGAGCTGATGGCTCTGCCCGTTGACGCAAAAATCAGCTGCCGCTCCGACCCCTGCGGATATTTTGTTTTGAGGGCCTTCACCGTGATCTTTGCCTCATCCTTCGTAAACTTTTTTAAGAGCTCGACGCAGTCCGGCTTATTATCCTCCACGGCGAGAATTCCCCTTGCGTTCTCGAACAGGCTGAGCGATACCTTAAGGCCGCTGATCAGCTTCTCAGGCTCCTCCAGCATCTTGCGGTAATCGGAGGTGAGGTAGGGCTCGCACTCCGCACAGTTTACGATCACATAATCAATTTTTTCCGGCTCCTTGGGAGAGAGCTTGATAAAGGTGGGAAAGCCCGCGCCTCCCATGCCCACAATTCCGGCCTCCTTGATCAGATTTATTTTTTCCTCCCTGGTAAGCTGTTCAAAGGGCTTTACCCCGGGCCATTCAATCTCCTCGTACAGACCGTCGTTCTCCACCACAATGCTCATCACGTTATCGCCTGTCACCACCCGCCTTGGCTCTACCGCCTTCACCGTTCCTGAAACCGTGGCATAGATAGGTGCCGAGACAAAGCCCGACGCTTCCGCAATCTTCTGTCCTGCAAGAACCTTATCGCCCTTCTTGACGATGGCGGCGGCCGGTGCGCCGATATGCTGGGATAAGGGATAGATCAAATCCCCTTTTGGTAAAACCTCCCGGATCGGCTTATCCTTGGACAGATCCTTTCCGTCGTAGGGGTGAATTCCCCCTACAAATGTTAACCTTGCCATTGCTTGCTCCTCTTTTCCTTTTTGTTATTCTATATTCATATCAGACACCCGTGATATCAAGCGCATGCATATAGGCGTCCGATCCTCTTGCGCAGGTTACGCTGAACTTTTTGCCGCTGACCAGAACCTTGCAGTTATTGACGCTTCTCACCGCATCGAGCTTCAGCTCCATCTGCCCCTGGGGCGTGTCAAGGTACAGCAGATTTTCAGTGGATTTGCTTCCCACGGTTCCGCTCACCGTAGCCGGGGAGGAGGCATCGATTTCCGCGGCTCCCGTATCCTTATTTGCCGTGATCACGGCCGCATGCATATAAGCGTCCGAGCCCCTGTAAACCGAAACCGTTAGCTTGCTTCCCACCGTGAGAACCATTCCCCCTCTGGAATCCGTCCTGCTGTCGATCACAATCTCCATCTCCCCGCCGCTCGTTTCCAGATAAAGCCGGTCCTCTTTCGTCCCGTCCGCCACCTTTCCCGTCACGGACGTGGTGGTCTCGGTTACCGTCTGGGACGGTGCCGGCGTAAGGGAGCTCACAGTGCCGGAAGAAGAACCATTCCCCGACGACGAGTCGGAAATGCTCACCGCATGCATATAGGCATCAGAACCTCTGGCACATGTTATGCTGTAGCTCTTTTCCGCGACAAGAACGGAACAGCCGCTCATATTCGTGGAAGGATCCAGCTTGATCTGCATCTCGCCCTGGGCCGTATTGACATAGAGGAGATCTCCCTTTGTCTTCTCCCCTATGGTCCCCGTCACCGTGGAGGTGGCGGAGGTATCCACGGAAACCACGCTCTCCTGCTCTCCTCCCGTGATCTTTACCGCATGCAGATATCCGTCAGAGCCGTGGGAAACCGAAACCTTGATCTTGGAATCCGGCAGCAGGATCTTGCAGGCGCTGGCATCCGTCTTATCATCCAGCTTGATCTCCATATCTCCCTCCTTGGTGGACAGCTTGAGGATTTCGGCGGTCGTCCCCGACATGACCGTACCCTCAACAGTGGCCGCCACCTCGTCGGCAAACACCGTCAGCCGGTTTTCCGGCATCAGGAGCACGCCGAAAGCAAGGGAGATCATCAAACACATTTTTAAAATCACTAATCTTCTCATTATCGTACCTCCATCTCACGTCATCTTCCGTTTAGCACGGCAAATTATGTGACCTAATTGTATAATATCTGCGGTCAAAAAGCAATATTGGCTTTGTCAGATCAGCTCTCCAAAATAGCTCTTATACCCTTCCCCGTAAATCTCCGAGGCGCTGGAAACGATCATAAACGCAGAAGAATCCTCCTGCTTTACGATTTCCTCCAATTTGTGGGCCACCTGCTTTTTCACCACGCACATAATCACCTTTTTTTCCACGTTTTTGTATGCACCGCTCCCCTCGAGATAGGTAACGCCCACGTCCAGATCCTTCAGGATTCTGGGAGTTATGGCCTCCGCCTTATCGCTGATAATATAGATCAGCTTTGCCCCGTCTCTTCCGTAGAGCACCATGTCCATCACCATGGAGGTGGCGATGACGGACACGATACTGTAGAGGACGGAATCCAGATTTCCGAATACAAAGCCGCTCATGCCGATGATAAACGCATCCAGCATCAGCATCAAAGAGCCCGTCTTCAAATGCGGAAAACGCTGCCTCAGACATTTGACAATGATATCCGTCCCTCCCGTAGTCGCGCTGCTTCGAAGAACCAGGCCAAGCGACGCTCCGTTCAGGATCCCTCCGAACACTGCGCCGAGCAGAGGCTCCAGGGTTATGGGCCTAAGCATTGCAAAGAGGTTAGTGAAAACGGATACCATCACGATAGCGTACAGGGTCGATACCGTAAACCGCCATCCAAACTTCCAGACCCCCAGGAAGATCACGGGAATGTTCAGCAGCAGATACACCGTACCGGTCTCGACCGAAATCAGTCTGTTGAGCATGACGGACAGCCCCGTAAAGCCTCCCGGCGCCAGATCATTTGGATCCACAAACAGGCTGATCCCCACCCCGTACAGCACGCAGGCAAAGGTGATCGCCACATATTTTTTTATGTCAAACCTGCCTATTGTATTCATTTTCTCCTCCTGTCAAAAAGTCTGCACACTGATTATAGTATGCAGACTTTCTGTGCAATTATCAATTCCAACCGTTTTGTCAGATATTGGTACGGACTACCTTGGGCTGATAACCGTTCTCCTTCAGGGCATCCATAATCTGGTTCTTATGTTCCGTTCCAAAGGCTTCCAGGGTAATCCGAAGCTCCACCGCTGCATTTCTGTTAATCGAGACAAACTGATTATGTTCCAGTTTAATGACATTACCGTTTCTTTTTGCGATCACGTCCGCCACCCGGGACAGCTCCCCGGGCTTGTCGGGAAGCAGCACGGAGACGGTAAAGATCCGGTCTCTCATGATCAGTCCCTGCTGGACCACGCTGGACATGGTGATCACATCCATGTTTCCCCCGCTCAGGATCGCAACTGCCCGCCTGCCTCTTAGATCCAGGTGCTTGAGGGCGGCCGCCGCAAGAAGGCCGGAATTCTCCACCACCATCTTGTGATTTTCCACCATATCAAGAAACGCCCCTACCAGCTCCTCGTCCTCCACGGTAATGATATCGTCCAGATTCTGACTCAGATAAGGAAAAATATTACTTCCCGGCGTTTTTACGGCTGTGCCGTCTGCAATGGTACTGACCTGAGGAAGCGTCACCACCCTGCCCTGTCTGATTGATTCTTTCAGACAGGCGGCTCCCGCAGGCTCAACGCCGACCACCTTGATTTTGGGATTCAGCAGCTTTGCCAGAGTGGAAACCCCGGTGGCGAGGCCGCCGCCGCCCACCGGAACCAGAATGTAATCCACAAGGGGAAGCTCTTTCAAAATTTCCATGGCTATGGTTCCCTGGCCCGTAGCCACCGCCGGGTCGTCGAAGGGATGGATAAAGGTATATCCGTTCTTTGCCGCGAGCTCAAGAGCATGCTCGCATGCCTCGTCATACACGTCGCCGACGAGAACCACCTCCGCACCGTATCCCTTGGTTCTGTTTACCTTAATCAGGGGCGTGGTGGTTGGCATTACGATAACGGCCCTGACACCGTAGCATCTTGCGGCATAGGCAACGCCCTGGGCATGATTTCCCGCGGAGGCGGTGATCAGCCCCTTTTCCCGCTCCTGGTCGCTTAAGGTGCTCAGCTTGTAGTAAGCGCCCCTCAGCTTGTAGGCTCCCGTAAACTGCATATTTTCCGGTTTCAGGTACACCTTGCCGCCCGTCTGGGCGCTGTAAAAATCGCTGTAGACCAGCTTGGTCTCCTGAGTCACCTTTTTTACTACCTCGGATGCCTCCTCGAATTTTTCAAGCGTGAGCATGCCATGTTCCATTTTCTTTCCTCCCAAAGTCTATTCTTCTGTCTCGAACAGTGCGTTCACGAACTGTTCCGGATCAAATTTCTGCAGATCCTCGATCTTTTCTCCCACACCGATATATTTCACCGGAATATTCAGCTCCGACTGGATGGCAACCGCAATTCCGCCCTTGGCCGTTCCGTCCATCTTGGTGAGTATGATTCCGGTTAAATCCGCCGTCTCCCCGAACTCCCTCGCCTGATTCAGGGCGTTCTGCCCGGTGGTGCCGTCAAGCACTACCAGATTCTCCCTGTGGGCATCGGGAAATTCCCTGTCGATAATCCGGTTGATCTTTTTCAGCTCCTCCATGAGGTTTTTCTTATTGTGAAGCCTTCCCGCCGTATCACACAAAAGCACATCCGTATGACGGGCCTTGGCCGCATTCACCGCGTCATATACAACACTGGCAGGATCAGCTCCCTCGGCTGCTCCTATCATATCAACGCCCGCTCTCGCCGCCCAGACCGAAAGCTGCTCTCCCGCAGCCGCGCGGAAGGTATCGGCGGCTGCGATCAGCACCTTTTTACCCTGTCCCTTCAAAATACCGGCCAGCTTACCGACAGAGGTGGTCTTCCCCACGCCGTTGACACCGATGACCAGAACCACGGACTGCTTTTCCTCGAACTCATAGGCCGTATCCTCCACCTTCATCTGCTCCTTGATGCTCTGGATCAGAAATTCCCGGCAGCGGGCAGGCTCCTTGATATGGTTCTCCTTAACCTGCTCCCGAAGCCTGGTCAGAATCCTTTCCGTGGCCTTCACGCCGATATCGCCCATGATCAGGGTCTCTTCCAGCTCCTCGTAAAATTCCTCGTCAATGGTTGAAAATCCGCTGAAAACGGAATCGATCCCGTTTACTATATTGTCCCTGGTCTTACTGAGGCCTTCCTTCAGCCTGCTGAAAAATCCTGCCATTAATCGTCCAACTCCTTATCAATTAAATTAACGCTTACCAGTGCGGAAACGCCTTTTTCCTGCATGGTGATTCCATACAGCCTGTCCACCTGCTCCATGGTGCCTCTTCTGTGAGTGATCACTATGAACTGGGTGTTCTTTGTAAGCTTATGTAAATATCTGGCAAAGCGTGATACGTTGCTCTCGTCCAGCGCCGCCTCAATCTCATCCAGAAGGCAGAACGGCGAGGGCTTCAGATTCTGGATTGCAAACAGGAGCGCGATAGCCGTGAGAGCCTTCTCACCGCCGGAGAGCTGCATCATATTCTGCAGCTTCTTTCCCGGGGGCTGGGCTATGATCCGGATTCCCGCTTCCAGAATGTCTTCCTCCTCCATCAGCTCCAGCGTTCCCTTTCCGCCTCCGAACATTTCCTTGAATACCTTGTCGAACTCCCGGCAGATCTCCGCAAACTTTTCGTTGAACTGGCTGCGCATGGCCGTATCCAGTTCCTCTATGATTCCCTCCAGGGTCTTTTCCGCCTCCACGAGATCGTCATGCTGATTTTTGAGGAAATTGTAGCGCTCCATCAGATTTTTGTAATCCTCGATGGCGTTTACGTTTACATCCCCGAGCTTTCTGATCTGATCCTTCAGGGAGGCGATCTCCTTCTTCATCGCCGCGGGATCGGACAGCTCGTCGCTGCGCATTCCCGCCGCATCGGACAGCGTGATTTCATACTCATCCCACATATAGTTGATCTGAGCTTCCAGCGTCTCCTGCAGCTTTTCCTTCTGGGCGTTCAGACGATAAACCTCCTTGTCAAGGGATGCCATTTTCTCAGACATTTCCTCCCTTTCCTTGAAGAAGTTTTTCTGCTTTGCGGACAGCTCTTCCTTCCTCGCCACATCCTCCTTAAGCTGACGCTCCGTGTCATCCTGGGTCGTGTGGGAGGATTCGATAGTCTCCCTGATCCGCTCAATATCCTCTTCCTTTGCCCTGATATCGCCGCTGTTTTTACAAAGCCCCTCCTCAATCTCGGCGAGCTCCGACGTAAAACGTCCCATCTCCCCGTCGATCCGGTCGATATTCTGCTGAAAGAAGCCCTGCTGCTGGAGCATCTTTTCCACTTCCACATCCCAGGAAGCCGCATGGGCGGATTCCTGGGATTCCTCCGCGCGCTTCTCCTCCAGCTTCTCCTGAAACTCCTGGATTTCCGATTCCACCTGCTTCTCGAGCGCCTCTGATGCGGCAAGCTCCTTCTGTATTTCTTCCTTGCTGGTATGGATCTCCCGGATCTGGTTTTCGATCTCCATCTCTTCGGCTTTCAGCTCCAGAGAGCCCTCCGATGCCTCGTCCCTGCGCTCCTTTGCCTTGATCACGTTAAGCCGGGCCGTGTTCTGCTCGATAAATTTTCGCTGAAGGGCCGCCTTGTCCTCCTCTAACGAAAGCCTTAGCTTGTTTCTTTCCGACTTGGTATCCTCTATCTCCTGCAAAAGGCTGTCGATAGCCCTCAGGTACTGATTCACCTTTGCCGACAGCTCCTCCATCTCCCTGCGCCGTCCCAGCAGATTGCTGCTGTTTTTGAAAGTGCCGCCGCTGATTGCGCCGCCGGGAACCAGAAGCTCTCCCTCCAGGGTGACAATGCGGATGGTATAGCCGAATTTCCTGGCAATCTTAACCGCATGATCCACATGGTCCACCACCACGATACGTCCCAGAAGCGTCTTTGCCACGTTCCGGTATCTGTCTTCGATATGGACCAGCTCATCCGCCAGGCCGATCACGCCCTGCTCGTCAAGAACCGCGCGGTTCTTAAACTCCTGGGGATCCCGTATGCTGGTAAGAGGCAGAAAGGTGGCTCTTCCTCCCTTTGTCTTCTTCAAAAAGGAGATCATCCGCTTGGCTGTCTCCTCGTCATCCGTGATAATGTTCTGAATGCTTCCTCCCAGCGCCGTCTCGATGGCCGTCTCGTACTTCTTATCCACCTTGATGATATCCGCCGCCACGCCGATGATGCCCTTTTCCTGCTCCCGGCACTCCATCACCTTTTTGACGCTTCCGCCATAGCCCTCGTACCGCTCGGTCAGATTTGACAAGGCTTCCAGTCTGGATTTTTCCTGGTGATAGCCAACCTGCGTGTCACGGAGCTTCTGATCCTTTGCGGCAAGCTCGTCCCGGATCAGGGAGAGCTTTTCCTCCTTGGAGGCCTGGGATTCGTTCAATGTCCGGATATCACGGTTTATTTTCTCGAATTCCTCCTCCAGCTCCCTGATTGCGGCTTCCTGCTGAGCCTCGTCCGACTTCATCCGCAGAAGCCTGGAGGTCAGCTCGGCCCTGCGGATATTAATCTGTTCCGTCATAGTGTCGTAACGGCCCAGCTTTGATTTGATGGTGGCGCGCTGGTTCAGCTCGTTGATAATGGTATTCTTGCCGCTTTCAATCCTGTTATTCAGTTCCTCTATACTATTCTGAACCGCAAGCAGCCTGCTCCTGGCCTGGTCCCTCGTCTTTTCGAGCTCCTCCGCCTGCCTGTCAGTGACACTCTTATTCCTGAGTATTTCCTCTTTGTCCCGGCTCTTTTCCTCGATTTCCCCCAAAACCGCTTCTTTTCTCGCAAGAAGATGCTCCTTGCTGCTCTTTGCCGAGTGGATCTGCTCTTTCAATACATTGATCTCGCCCTCGAGCTTTCCCCGAAGGACGCTGGTGTCTGTCAGGGCAGTCCGGTTCTTTTCAATGGCTTCATCCAGCTGCTCGATCTGCCCCTGGATCTGTTCATACTCTTCCTTGATCCTCTCGTACTGTCCCGTAACGTTTTTGAGATCATTTGCCGCAATCTCGGATTTCCCGTCCACAGACTCCTTCTGCTCCTTAATGCGGGCATTCTCAATCAAAAACATATTGACATCCAGGGTTTTCAGATCCTCCTTTTTCTTCAGATAAACCTTGGCTGTCTCGGACTGCTTCTCCAAGGGCCCCGTCTGCTTTTCCAGCTCCGCCAGAATATCCTTCACACGGACAAGATTCTGCTTCTCGTCCTCCAGCTTTTTCTGGGCCGCGGCCTTTCTGCGCTTGAACTTGACGATTCCGGCAGCCTCGTCAAACAGCTCCCGGCGCTCCTCAGGCTTACCGCTCAGGATCTTGTCGATCTGTCCCTGGCCGATGATGGAATAGCCCTCTTTCCCGATACCGGTATCATAAAAAAGCTCATTCACATCCTTGAGCCTGCAGATGGTTCCGTTTAAAAGATATTCGCTCTCACCGGAACGGTAAATCCTCCGGGCCACCGTCACCTCGTCATAATCAATGGCAAGCTGGTGGTCAGAATTGTCCAGCGTAATGGCTACAAAAGCGTATCCCAGAGGCTTTCTCATTTCCGTACCCGAAAAGATAACATCCTGCATGGAAGCTCCCCGCAGCTGCTTGACCCTCTGCTCTCCGAGCACCCAGCGCACCGCGTCGGCCACATTGCTTTTGCCGCTTCCATTGGGTCCTACAATTCCGGTGATGCCGTTATGAAACTGGAACACAATTTTGTTGGCAAAGGATTTAAAACCATGTATTTCTATACTCTTAAGATACATAAAGAATTTATTTCTCCCCTTTTATAAGCGCTTCATAGGCCGCCCTCTGTTCCGCCGCCTTCTTGGTTCTTCCGACTCCCATACTGACCGGCTCATTGTTGATGACCGCCTTCACCGTAAACTTCTTATCATGATCCGGCCCGGTCTCATCCGTCAGCTCATAGCAAAGAGTTCCCCCCTCCTTCTGCACCTTCTCCTGCAGAATGCTCTTGCTGTCATAAAAAAGCTGTTTCGTCTCGCAGTCAGACAGAATAAATTCCAGAATAAACTTCTCGGCGCGCTCAAAGCCGCTGTCGAGATAAATCGCCCCTATGAGGGCTTCCATCACATCGGATATAATGGAATCTCTCTCCCGTCCCCCGGTCGTCTCTTCCCCCTTGCCCAGTAAAATATACTCTCCAAGCTTGATATCCCTGGCACAGAAGGCAAGGGCAGGCTCACAGACCATGGAGGAACGCTTTCTGGTCAGTTCCCCCTCCGTCATCTCCGGATAATTCATAAAAAAGAATCTGCTTGATGCCAGCTCAAGAACCGCATCCCCCAGAAACTCCAGTCTCTCATAATTTTTCTGTTTATTGATCTTCTGTTCGTTGGAAAAGGAGCTGTGGGTCAAAGCCTGTTTAAGCAGCGCCCTGTTCTTAAATTCATAACCGATCTTCTTTTCCAGTCCTCTACTGTCCGCAGCAAACATACAATCTCATACCTCATTCTAAACCAAACAACGGACAGCCCGGCATGCGGACTGTCCTTATGTTAACAAACGCCGACACGCTTTGCGGGCCGGCGCTGCCAAGTTCACTCTTTTACTGGTGTCCGTTTAATTAACAGCATTTTTGATTAAATTAACCGCCTCTTCTACCGTGGTGATTTTCTCGGCTTCCTCTGCGGGAATCTCGATATCAAACTCCTCCTCAAGACCCATGATGATCTGAAAAACATCCAGGGAATCCGCCCCCAGATCATCCATAAAGGTGCTTTCCATCGTGATCTCCTCAGGATCCACATTCAATACGTCCGCAATTACTTTTTTCAGCTTTTCAAATTCCATTGTTACATTCCTTTCTCAATTTTCTTCCATGGTAATTTTTTCTTTTATTTTTTTATTAATATTCTGTTCTGTAAATGTAATACACTGCAGAATAGAATTTTTTATTTCCACTGCCTTGGAACTTCCATGTGTCTTGACCACAAGACCGTTAAGACCAAGCAGGGGCGCTCCGCCGTATTCCTCAAGATCAAATGCCTTTAACGTGCTTTTCAGAGCCGGCTTTACCAGAAGTGCGCCGATTTTGCTTCGAAGAGAGGTCATCATTCCCTCCTTCACCTTCTTTATCAAAGCAGCTCCCACTCCCTCATACATTTTCAGGATTACATTTCCCACAAAGGCCTCGCACACGATCACATCCGCACCGCCGGAGGGAATATCCCTGGCCTCAATATTTCCCACGAAATTGATATCGGGACAATTTTTCAGAAGAGGAAAGGTCTCCTTCACCAGGGCGTTGCCCTTATCCTCCTCCGCACCGATATTCACGATGGCGACTCTGGGATTTTTAATTCCCATTACATGTTCCATATAGACGGAACCCATCTTGGCAAACTGAACCAGATGAGAGGGCCTGGCATCCACATTGGCACCGCAGTCGATCAGAAGACTGCAGCCCGTTACCGTGGGGATGAGCGGAGCAAGAGGAGGACGTTCCACTCCCTTGATTCTTCCCACGATCACCTGGCCGCCCACCAGGGTTGCTCCGGTACTTCCCGCAGAAACATAGGCGTCACAGGTTCCTTCCTTCACCAGCATGAGGGCCTTCACCAGAGAGGAATCCTTCTTCTTCCTGATTGCCATAACGGGAGGCTCTGCCGTTTCGATGATCTCCGTGGCGTTTACCACTTCCACCTGCTCTTTGTTATATGTATATTTCGCAAGCTCGGCATTTACAACAGCTTCCCCGCCTACCAGAAAAACCTTCACATGGGAGCTCTCCCTGACGGCCTCCACAGCCCCCTTGACGATCTCGGAAGGAGCGTTGTCACCACCCATGGCATCTACTGCAACCTTTACTATTTCCGCCATAAATTATCCTCCATTCATACACCAATTTAACTATACTAAACTGTATTGTAAAAATCAAGGCTTAAGTTTCTGTTCAGA
>CAJUIO010000049.1:3742-26681 GCA_910586025.1 uncultured Lachnospiraceae bacterium | reverse complement strand
GGAAGGAGAAATACCTTCAGGAATACATAAAAAACGGCGGCAGCAAAATCAAGTTTGTTACCGGGCGAAAGGGCAGCGGCAAGACGCATTTTCTAAGGCTTATCACCTCACTCGCCCTTGGTGAAAACTATAAAACAGTCCACTTTTCCGCTAAGGATGTGTGGATGCATGATTTCAGGGAAATTTACGTGGAGATCTTCCGCCAGTGCGGCATCTTTGACTGTCTTGAGGCGGTCAGCCGCCATCTGATCCGGGAAATGGGATTTGATTACGGCGATATCCCGGAAGGAATGAAATTTATCGACTATCTGTCCCAGAACGGAATGGGGGATGCGCTGACCAAGCGGGAAATCCGTACCCAGCTGCGTCAGATTTTTCTGAATAATCCCGTGCTTGACAATAATTTTGCTCTCGCCTGCAGCATGCTGACGGGAAGTCTCCTTGGCTATCCTGTTTTGGAGGATCAGAACCGTGAGCTGCTTCTTGCATGGCTGGAAGGCGACCGCACCGTCAAGCTCTCACAGCTGCGGGCCATGGATTTTTATCCCAGCCGTATCACCAGATACAATGCAAGACACATGCTCCGCTCTCTGGCCGAGCTGATCCGCATGGGCGGATATTCCGGTCTGTTTATTACGATTGACGATCTGGAAATCCTGATCAGCCGTTCCAGCCTGGAACCGGTACACTATACGAAAATGAAGCGGGAGGATACCTATGAGAGCATCCGCCAGCTGATTGACGATATAGACAGCATGAGAAACATTATGTTCACTCTTTCCTTTGACCGGCAGCTGATGGATGACGAAAACGCAGGCCTTAAGTCCTATCAGGCGCTGTGGATGAGAATACAGAATGAAATCGTGGGAGAGCGCTTCAACCGCTTTACCGACATGGTGGATCTTGACCGTCTGGCGGCGCAGGAATATACCCCCGAGGTGATTGTCTCCATCTCGGAAAGCTTTTTCAGACAGCAGGAAAATTCTCCCGTTATGCCTCTCACCACACAGGAGGCGGGAGAGATTGTGCAGAAGGCCCGGACGGCTTCTGTCGGTATCCCGCAGCTGATTCAGAACGCAATGAAGGAGGTGGATTAGGATGTATGACAAAGAAGCCAGACATATAATCGAAGCTCTTCGTTCCGGAATTCCTTCCCGCGCCGTCGGCCAGTATTTTTCCGAGGCGCGCCCAAGAATCATGAAGGAAATTTCCGACCGTCTCGATCAGGTATGCGACCAGGGTAAATCGAACGGAATGATCATAAGCGGAAAATACGGGGAGGGAAAGACCCATCTTCTGAACACGGTCTTTAATCTGGCCCACTCCAACAGCATGGTGGTCTCCTATCTGTCTCTGAGCAAGGAAACTCCCATGGACAAGCTCTATCTGGTCTACCAGAAGATTATCCGGAACACCTATCTTCCCATGCGCAGGCAGCCGGGTTTCATGCACGAGCTGGAAAAGGTATCGGCTAACAGTCCCATAGCCAACGAAATGCTTCTCTATGCCGCAAAGCAGCTGGAAACGGATAAGCTGTATTACCTGTTCCGATCCTATCTGAACACGGAGGATTCCGATGAAAAATTCCTGCTGCAGGCCGACCTTGAGGGGGATTTTATCGCAAACGCCCCTCTGAAAAAGATTTACCGGCGTATTTTCAATCAGCCGGTCAAATACAACACAAACTTTACAAAAACCAGACATTGCGGCGATTACTTTTCCTTCATGAGCCACCTCTTCCTTCAGATGGGTTATCATGGGTGGGTAATTCTCATCGATGAGACAGAGCTCATGGGCCGCCTTGGCAAAAAGGCACGCCTGAACGCCTACCGCAATATGGCGCAGTTTCTTCTTCCCGAAAAATGTCCGGAATCCGCCTTTACCATTTTTGCCCTCAGCGCTTCCTACACGGAGGATGTGATTGAAGGAAAACACGAGTACGAGAATCTTGAGGCCATTTATCCGAACGAGCAGGAGCCCATAAAAACCGTTCTTGATCTCCTTGTCAGGGCTCCCCAGCTCCTTCCTCTCACAAAGGAGGAGGTAAACGAGGTTCTCTGCAAGATTCAGGACTTCCACGGCAAAGCCTACGGGTGGACCCCAAATCTCTCCGTGGCCAGCCTGGCGGAATCCACTCAGGCCGGAGGATATCTTCTCCGCACCAAGATCCGTGCGGCCATAGAGTTTCTGGACCAGCTCTATCAGTACGGCAAAGCGGGAAAAACCATTATCAACGAGCTGGGCGAGGAGACCTTTGCGGAGGACGTGCCCGAGATCGAGGATTCAGAGTAATAAGCGGGCAAATCCCTCTCACCATAAAGCGCCGCAGTCTGTCATCGACAGATTGCGGCGCTGATTTTCATTCCCACACGATCTCTCTCTTAAGCGGCAGCCATTCATCCAGCGCAACACCCAGGAATTTGTCCCAGTTATCAAAATTATGGTCATAGCCCTCCGGACAGAAATACTGAACATTGTATCCCAGCTCCTTCAGAACCCGCACATCTCCCTCCACCCTGTCACGGATAAACTCCTTTTCCCCGCAGAGGATAAAGAAATCGCAGAGCTCTCGCCCCTCCTCCTTATACCGTTTTGCAATCGGGTACAGATCCATGGGCGAACCGGGAAAAGCGCTGCCCTCGCCAAAGGAAGCGTTGTACCTTGGCATAAAGTTACGGAAATGATCTCCGTTCAGCTCGTCCACCAGTGTCTGCGTGCACAGCGTCATCCCGATCCCTCCGGAGAGGTCCACGCAGGCCTGATAGAGCTCCGGATGCATCACCGCCATTCCCAGCGCCACATTGGCACCCATGGCATAGCCCATCACAAAATTATCCTCCCTCTTTGACGAGGATGCAAAGAGGCTCTGTACCACCACCGGAAGCTCATCCGTAAGGAAGGTCATATACTTAACGCCGTAAAGCGCATCCACTCCCATAGAATTGGGGATACTGGGTGCAACCAGCATCACCCGGTTCTTCTGTGCGTACCGCTCTATGTTCGTATAACGGAAAACAAGCGAGTCATCGTCCCCGCCGCCGTGAATCAGATAGATGGTCTGAAACTTCATTCCCGGCCGGTAAGTCCCCTGACTCTTTGGCATAACCGGATTCTCCGAGGCGCTCCTTACATCCTTCTCCTCAAAGTAGCTCAGGCCGTCCGTGGGATACGCAATACTGATATCCACATAATATCCCAGCACCTGACTTCTGTAATTAAAACGCAGTAATCCCATTTCTATTCCTCCAATCGTATTTGCAAGTTCTTTTCTCTGGCCTGCGGATGCATGGCGATCCCCACATAACACAATTCTTTTTCATTCCCTCTCCTAATATGAATTGATATCGCACTTAAGAAGGGCAATCGCCCCCTCCAAATCCTTATCGCAAAGCTTCTGGTAAATTCCGTAGTGCTGCGCCTCGTCCACAGAATCCGCCATACTGTTTCTTTTATCCCACATCTTCTGAGCGTAAGACCTGGTGAGCATCTCCATACATTCCTGCAGGAGTTTCATAAGGATTCTGTTTCCGGAGAAGGAAGACAAAAGCAGATGGAACTGCTTGTTGTCCTCCCACACCTCCCAGACATCCACGTTCTGCTTAGCCGCCGCCTTCGATACATGTTCCCCGATCTCAGCCAGCTGTGACTGCGTCAGATTCGGGAACGCAGTCTCCAAAGCTTCTGTTTCCAGAAGGACTCGCATTCTCAGTATATCTCTGATATCTTGTTCGTTCATCCGGATGACCATATAGCCAAACCGGGGCACACTGCGCAGAACGCCCTCGCTGCATAGCTTGATAAGGGCCTCCCGGACCGGTGCCTTACTGACTCCGAACAGCTCCATAAGCCTTTTCTCATTCAGCACCTGCTTCTCCTCGGAAGGATTCTTAATGATCATCTCCAATATACTGTCATGAATCCTGTCAGTGAGTGATTCTTTTTTTATCTGCGTAAATCCATCATTTAACCTATCCATTTTGATTTTTCTCCCGAACAGCAACATTTATCAGATGCTTCTGGCAGCTTCCACCACCCAGCGGATTCTCTCCCAATCCAGCTTCGCATCAACGGTACAGTCGCCGCCCAGCATCAGTCCTGTTTTCCCATAATTCAGAATCAGGTTTCTGGTATATTCCTGCAGCTCTTCTTTACTTCCCGTGTACAGAATTCCTTGCTGCGTGTGCTCATCCCAGTGAGTCTCAAAGCCTCCCAGCACTGTCCGACCGCCCATAAAATACCGGCCCTTTTCGAGGTTAAGTCCTTCCACGTGAACCGCCCAGTTCACAGCCTTTGCCGGATAATCCTGCCACAGCGAAAGCTGGTTTCTGTTTCCCGCCCATCCACACATATGTATGATATTATTGCCGGAGAACCGATTGGCATGTTCCAGCACGTACAGATCGCTGGGGGTGATTAAGGCCCTGTATTCCTCGGCAGTAAATCGGTCATGCTCACCACCCTGCACACAGTAGTACACACCGTCACATCCCGCTTCCACGATCAACTTTTCTGCCAGCAGAGCATTTGTCTGTCCGATTATGTCAAGGGCATGCATTACCGCATTCTTATCCTCTCTGATCTGCGCCATCACGTCAGCATCCGAAAGTCCCACTGCCTCCGCTCCAAAGCGCAATGAGGAAAAGGGGGCAAATACGTTGTAAAATACACAGCGCTCCGAGCCAATGTCTCTCACAACGGCCTTTGCCCTCTCCACCTGCTCCCGGATAAAAGGATGATCCTTGTCAAGAGGTATCAGGCTCTTCCAGTTCGAGGCACTCTTTATTTCCGGAAGAGGATAGGGAAAGTAATTGTCACACATAATCTTTACAAAATCCAGATCCGTCTCTCTGTAATACCTTAAATGAGCCTTCACGCAGGCATCTCCAACCGCTTCCTCTCCCGCAAAGTGAAACCAGAAGCCCACAGGGACGTGATCCACCTCTTCTTTATTCAGCGCATTTAAAACTCTCATTCTCTTGTCCATCCTTTATTCCCTCCCAAGTCAATATTAATATGTATTCTGATCACATCAGTAATAGCACTATATATGATCCGATCAAGATTTGCAATAGTTTTGATAAAAATACCCATGATTTTTGTTCATAATGCTGATATTATCAGTGATAATAATTGACTCCCACCCAAAAACAGCTATAATTATTCTTAACACATAAACAGTCAGAAAAAGGAGGACAAGAAAGTGAGTAACGTACCTGAAACAATGAAAGCTCTCGTTGCATACGGAAAAGGCGACTACAGACTGGAACTGAATTATCCGGTTCCGGAGTGCGGGCCGGACGACATCATCATCAAGACAGAAGGCTGCGGCGTATGCGTGTCTGATGTAAAGTGCTACCACGGTGCGCCCATGTACTGGGGCGACGACGTTCAGCCCGCATGGGTGGAGCCGCCGGTAATTCCCGGCCACGAATTCCTGGGCCGTGTGGCAAAGATGGGAGAAAATGTAAAGGGTTTTGAAATCGGAGAGAGAATCACCGCAGACCAGATCGTGCCTTGCGGCGAATGCAAGTTCTGCAAGAGCGGAAGATACTGGATGTGCCAGCCTCATTCCATCTTCGGATTCCAGACAAAAAACAGCGGCGGAATGGCGGAATACGTAAGATACTCCAAGACTGCCGTGATTTCAAAGGTTCCGGAGGACATGCCCCTGGAAAAGGCGCTGCTGATCGAACCCTATGGATGCGCAAAGCATGCGGTTGACCGGGCACAGATACGCAATGAGGATATCGTGGTGATCTCCGGCTCCGGAACCCTGGGACTTGGAATGATCACCTATGCCAGAATGCAGAACCCGGCCAAGCTGATCGTTCTGGATATGATTGACAAGCGCCTTGAGAAGGCCAGGGAATTCGGTGCCGACCTTGTCATGAATCCCGGAAAGGAGGACGTGGTGGCCAAGGTGCTTGAGCTTACCGACGGCTATGGATGCGACATCTATATCGAGGCAACCGGACATCCCTCAAGCGTGGTTCAGGGCCTTCGCATGATCCGGAAGCTGGGAAGAATGGTTGAGTTCAGCGTGTTCGGAGAACCCACCACCGTGGACTGGTCCATTATCGGGGATAAGAAGGAGCTGGATGTGCTCGGTTCCCACTTAAGTCCCTACTGCTATCCTTTCGTAATTGAAAATATAGCCAGCGGAAAGCTGAAAACAGACGGCGTGGTGACAAGGACCTTCTCTCTGGAAGAGTGGGAGACCGCCTTTGATTATGCGTCCGGAAAATACGGCGACTTTAAGGTTGCGATTACATTTTAAACACAAACGGGACCGCCCTGCATTTGTCTGCAGCGCGGCCCCGAATCTTTATACCGTTTACGTCTAACCTGTCTACGAAGCCCATTCCAGGGCTTCCTCCAGACTCCCGGCTCCCAGTATATTCAGCATAAAATCCACATATTCCCCGGCCCTGTCCGTGTCAATGTAGCGGAAGACCTCCTTAAGGAACTTCTCGGAATGATCATATTCATATAACCCCAGATCAAGCCCGTTTATCATTTCCTCCGGCGCATCCGTCTGTCTGTTCATAATAAAAGCGTCTATGTAGGGATTGGCCTCCACGATATAATAGCAGTAAGCAAAGGCCGCCGCCTGGAGCTTCTGTCCGGCCCTGGAAGAAAATCCGAGCTCCGTGATGGTGATGCTGCGCACTTCCCCCTCCGTATCCAGATATTCCTTCTGTTTCAGAAGATCCGTCAGAACGCTGAGATTCATCACCGTAAGAATCTCCGCCTCCTGGGACTTGTCACTCTCATGGGACCAGTAATTTACCCGGTTCAGGGGCTCCGGATAGGGGTGAATCGCAATCCCCCAGTCATAATTCCCATGCTCCGTGACCGCATCGTTAAAGGCCTTTATCAGATCTCTGGCATTAAAATAATCTCTGTTGCTTCCATGATTACTGTTCCAGTCATGGTCTATGCTGAAATAGACTCTGGCATTGGCGTAGCTGCTCCTGGCCGCCTGGTAGAAAATCCGGAAGGCCTTTTCAAATTCCCGGGCATAGTAAACAGGATCCTTTGTCCTCATATAATTCCATGTCCGGTGCTGATTAATCTCATTGGCAATCACCCAGTTATGTACAATACCATGCTCTCCGTCGGAATAACGCTGTGTGAGAAAGCCGGCCACCGCCTCAAGCTCACTTGCGCCCTCCTCCTGTGCGGTATTGAACATATAGTAATAGGCTCCGCTCTCCCGATTCCTCGCCCCGGGATGAATCATCTCCGGATGTCTGTCATTCCAGTCATTGAGCACAACAGCCGTGGAGCACATACCCAGATTAGTCAGATAAGTAAACAGGCCATCGTAATCGCTTACCGCCTTTCCGTTAAAGGCATAGTCCTTTCCCTTATAGGTATAGAGAATCGTGGGATAGTCCTCGTCAGTTGTCTCTCCCATGATAAGTGATAAAGGAATATTGTAAATCGTATGCTTTACGTCAAGATCCGTCAGTTCCTTCGTTCCCAGCATGGTGGGATCCAGCAGGATTCCCTTTTTGGACTCCATATCCGGATATTCCTCCTGATTATCCGCCAGTATCTCCGGATTGGAAAGATACGTTCCCTTCCCGATTGATATATATTCTCCCTTCCGCAGGACTGCCGGCACAAACCTGCTAAACAGGTACCCCTCCTCACAGGAAAGCGACACGCTGGTGTCCGTTCCCTTTTTCCATGAGGCGGCGGGCTCTCCCGGAAGCGCCTCCTCATCCTCATAGCATTCCAGCGCAAAGAGATAGAAAAGCCCGTCGTCACTCTCAGGGACTTTCTCCATGACAAGAGAATAGATCACCTCGTCCGGATTCTCCTCATCCAGCAAAGCCGTTTCCGATACCGTCTCCCGGATCTCAACATTCCATCCGCTGACAGCCCGGATTTTCCCGTATTGAAACAAGACCGCAAGAAGAAGCAGAGCCGGCACAAGAAAGCAGAGTAACAGATACCTCCGGCGCTTTCCCGGTTTCATCTGGCACCGAGACCTCTCCCTGTCTGATTTTTTTATACACTTCATAAAACTGCTCCATGGTGACATTCCTGAATCTCCATTCCGTATCAAACACCGGGATCCCCGCACAATTCTGTGCGGTGCCATACCGCACATTCTGCCCGGCAAGTCCCTCCGGCCATCTTTTCCCTGCCGCATAATATTCATCCAGCGAAATCGCCACCGCATTTGCAATGCCCTTCTCGGCACTTGTCAGGAAGCGCTCCGAGAGCCCGCTTCTGTCCACATCCGCCCCGATCAGCAGGCCGTCTTCCTTATTCGCCGCTTCCAGCACCGACTCGAACAGCATACCCCCGCAGGCAAAGATCACCTCCGTCCCTCCGGCATACCACTGCGCCGCCTTCTCATAGATCTCCGGCGACGGCCTGCCGTTTTCCGCATACCAGCAGTTCACTGCCACGTCATCCAGCTCAAGCTCCCTGGCCGCATCATCAATTCCCTTGAGATAGCCATACCCGTAACGCACAACGGAAGGCGTTTTTCCGCCGCCGATAAAGCCCAGCCTGTGATGCCCCTCAAGAACTGTCAGATATCCTGCCAGATATGCCGACTCCTCCTCCCGAAAGGAGACCTCGTGCACATTTTCTTCCAGCTCGTCCGCAGCTTCCTCCGGTGCCTGGTCGATCAGGAGAAAAAAAATATCCGGGCAGCTATCCTGCAGCTTCTCCACCGCTTCCCGGAAATCACGTCCCAGGCAGACTACCACCTGCGCCTGATTGTCAACCGCACTGCGCAGCGCCGCAGTCCGGCTATCCTGTGTACCATCCTGTGCGCTGTAGCAGGAAAAGGACACTCCTGCCGACAGCGCATACATCTGAATCCCCTCATAGACGGCCTCGTTGCAGTCCCCATCCATGACAACACCGTCCGATACAAATGCAATCTCCCCTCCTGTTTCCCTGTGGTCTCCATAATAATCCCTGCTCAGCTCTCCCATGGGATCCACCGCGGCCATCTGCGCCTGTCTGCTCTGTATGTCCGTGCTCGCTTCCTGCGCCTGCGGCTGCGCACATCCCGCAAGGATTCCGGCAGCGATAAAACCTGCAATACTATGTAACATCCTTTTCCGCATTCTTTACCTTCTTTTCTCATCCGGAGATAAAAATGCGGCCCATAATCTTTCATATTCCTCGTCAGTAATCGGAAGAATACCGCCGTGACGCTTTTTCGTCTCCCCCATATCATATTGCTCCGGAGTAAGGATCTCAAAACTGCCGGATCCCAGGTCCTGCGTAAGCATAGGGAGATATCCCTTTCCCGCGGCAAACTGATCTGCAATCACACACCAGGTCTTCCCGTCCGGGAGCAGGTATCCCTCCGGTCCCTCCACTCCCTTAAGCTCCGCCAGCACGGGAGAATCAATCCGGACAAACTCTCCCTGAAGAGAATCCGCTGTTTCCAGTATCAGGACCTTCTCCGTCTCATCCTTTGATAGCCGGTAATAGCGCCCGCCGCTCTCCAAAATAGTAGTGTCAATCACATGATTCTCCCTCTCCATGTAGAGAAAGGTTTCCGAAAACTCTATGAAATCTCTGGTATAAGCCCCGTAAATCCTCTGCTTTCCCAGGACATCTCCCTGATTTCTTACCATTGAGGCGAAGAAAACCAGAAATTCACCCTTTTCTTTGTCAAAGACGGCCTCCGGAGCCCACACACAGCCCGCCTTTGGAATCCCTACCGTACAGGCGCGCTCCGTGCTCCAATGAACCAGATCCCCGCTCTCCCAGACGATCAGATCCCTGCTTCCCCTTTCCTGAGCATCCTCCCAGCTTGTTCCCGACCCGATCCTCAGATCCGTGGCAATCAGATAAAATCTTCCTGTTTCCGGATCTCTCACGGGAAACGGATCCCGCACCCCCAAGGTGCCTGTCTTCGAATAAAGCACCGGATTTCCGTGATTCAGATCCTGAAAGTGAAGCCCGTCCCTGCTCAGGGAAAAATAAATCTGCTCCCCGTCCTTCTGCTCACCGATAAAATGTACAAATAAATATCCCGCCATAAATTTTTCCTTCCAAAATTCGTCCTCTATCTGGTGCCCCAGACAATAATACAATTCTTCTCCTTGGTAAGCGGCTCCTCCGCTATCACCTTAGAGCCCGGAATCTTCTCAAGAAGCTCCTCCAAGCTGTAGCCGTCAAGCTTGTCGCAGGAGAGGGAGTTCCACGTGATATAACCCGCCCCGGATTTCAGGATCACCTTGTCAAGATAGCTGTCCTGAATGCTGCGGATCAATTCCGAAAACGCATAATTGCTGATTACCAGATCATAATTTCCATCCGTACAGGCCTCATCCATGCGTGTTCCATCTATGAACCGAATGCCCGTAGCAGTGCCTTTCCCAAACTTGCCCAGATATCTCTCAGCCAGCCCCAGAACCTCCGGCAGGTCAAAGAGAGAATACTTCTCTATGCCCTTAAAGAAGCCTGTCAGTATCCGGCACTGCCCGGCATAGCCGATTCCGATCTCCGCAACAGACCGGATCCTCTTTTCATCAAACAGCACCGCAATATCCTGCAGAACCTTGGCATAACGCAGCGTGGTAGGGGAAAATTCCATGATACGTCCGTTAATCTCATACGGAAACACCACCGGATTACCGTACAGATCGTTTCTGCGGAAATCCTCCCAATCACCATCGCTGAATTTCAGCTGGCCGTTCCGCCGGATCACGTCAAGATACTCCTGCCCCTGCTGCCCGGATACATGCTCCAGGATATCATTATATGTGGAATTTCTTCGAAATTTCCTGAAAGCATATTCGTTCCGGGATGCCATGTAGCACACGGCGGGATACGCATTGTCATCAGACATGCTCGTCCCCCGCCCCTTTGATGCCAGCTTCCCCCGGTAATATTTAAACAGAGCTCTGTCCGTATAATGCACGCATAATTCTCTGATTCTGCTTAGTGTAAACTTCATTCCTGCCCGTCTCCTTTTTAACAACAAGTTTAGCATACTTTTTAGCCCCCCGCAACACGAAGGGCCGCCCCAGGGCCAAATCAATTCTTAAGAATTTCTTTACCGTTTTCCATAGTATTTGTTGTGAGCCTTCGGAAAATGTGATAAAATTTACAAATTAGGTATAAATTCAAAAGTAAATTACGATTGTAATATGGTGATAATATGACAGATACACACAATCAAAGGCTGAAGCTGCCAAACGTAACCTTGGCGGCCATGACCAGCGTGAAGGTATACGAGACGATTAAGGCGCTCGAGTACAGTATGCGGGGAATCGACTTCGGGGAGGTCGTGCTGATCACTCACAGAAAGCCCCTTACGCTTCCTTCCTCCATCACTTACCGGCATACCTCAAGGCTCACGGATATTGACTGCTTTAATTACAAAATGGTCTATGAGCTGGGCGATTACATCCGCACGGATTATGTGCTGCTTGTCCACTACGACGGCTTTGTGGTGCATCCGGAAAAGTGGCAGGACAGATTTCTCGATTACGACTATATCGGCTCTCCCTGGCCCGTACCGGCACCGGGGACAAAGCACTGCTACCACGATATTTACGGCAATCTGTGCCGGGTGGGCAACAGCGTCTCCCTCCGCAGCAAACGGCTTCTGGAGTTTCCCAGGAAGGCGGAGCTTGTGTGGGAAAAGGATGAGGACGGCTTTTACAATGAGGACGCTTTCCTGTGCTGTATGAACAAACACAGAATCGAGGAAGCCGGAATGAAGATTGCTCCGGTGGAGGTTGCGAAGTACTTCGGCCACGAGCATCCCGTGCCGGAGGTTCTCACCGTTGACGCTCCCTTTGTCTTTCACAAATGGTGGGGCCGCAACGACCAATACCCAAGATTTGAAAATCCATGGACCAGAAGGTGGAACCGCTTGAAGAACGTAATCCGGCCTCTTCTCTTCTGGCGGCACTGATTACCGAAACGGACAGGAGAAACTGATTATGGTATATGACTGTATTCCCTTTTTCAATGAGCTGGATATTTTAAAGCTGCGTCTGAATATCCTGAATCCTCTTGTGGATAAATTTATTATAGAGGAAGCCACCGTGACCTTTTCCGGCGAGCCAAAGGAGCTGTGCTTCCAAAAAAACAAAGAAATGTTCCGGGAATTCCTTCCCAAGATCGAATATATCGTGGTGGATGACTCCCCGGCGGATGTCACCACCCATGTGCGGGACAATTTTCAGAAAAACGCTCTGGAAAAGGGTCTGAAAGACGCCTCGGACAAGGACGTGATCATCCTAAGCGACGTGGATGAGATCCCTAACCCCAGAGCTCTTGCCGGGATTATCAGAGATTTTGACCCCGGCAAGGTCTATCATCTTGCCCAGAGAATGTTTTACTGCTTTATCAATATGGAGGAGATCTCCGGAAATCTTCTCTCCATCACCGGGGAGTTCCCTGACGTGGAGCGGAAAATGTGGCTTGGCACCAAGATCTTCAGCAAGAGCAGTATCCCCTCCGGAGGAATTATCCGCCTCAGGGAAGCCCCCACAACAGCCCCCAATGCCGTGAGAGTCGCCGACGGCGGCTGGCATTTCGGCTATATGGGCAGCAGACAGGAGACGGACGTATCCAAGCGTATCGGCACCAAGGTAGTCGCCGCCGCCCACCAGGAGTATAACAATCAGGATATTCTGGCCGAGGCCAGGGACCGCCTGATTCTGGGCCAGGATATGTTCGGAAGAAACGCAGAATTCAAGCGTGTGGAGGTGGACGAAACCTATCCGGAGTATCTCCTTTCCCATATCGAGGAATACCGCTATCTGATCATGCCTCCGGTTGGAAGAATGCGGCAGATCTATACGGGGATCACCATGAAGGTAAAACGGTTTTTCCGAAAGGCGGTGCGGAAAATACGGAGAATGGCGAAAGGAAGCGCCGAATGATGCCCTACAAAATCCTGATCGTGGAGGACGATCCCGTGATACAGACCCAGCTGCAAACCCTCCTCACCGGAAACGGATACACGGCGGTCATAGCCGATCCTCCCGCATCCGCACCGGATACGGTAAAGGAGCTCTCCCCGCATCTGGTCCTGATGGACATCAGGCTCCCGGGAGAGAGCGGTTTTTCTCTGTGCTCCAAAATCCGCGCCTTCTCCAGCGTCCCGATCTTTTTCGTCACAAGCTGCAGCGGGGATATGGACGAGCTGAGCAGCTTCCTGCTTGGCGGGGACGGTTTCATAACAAAGCCCTACAACACCGCAATCCTGCTGGCGAAGATCTCCTCTCTTCTAAAGCGTATCTATGGTGCCGGAGGCGGGGATGCGCTCTCTCACCGGGGAGCCGTCCTGCGCCCGGAGAGCGGTGTTCTGGAATATCAGGGACAAAGAGCGGAGCTCACCAAAAACGAACTGAAGATCCTTGTCTATCTCTTTCGGAATGCCGGAAAAATCTGTTCCCGGGGCGATCTGATTGACCACCTCTGGGATAACCAGCTCTATGTGGACGACAACGCGCTCAGCGTGAACATCGGCCGGATCCGTGAAAAGCTCTCCGCCGTGGGTCTTAACGATTTCATCAGGACAAAGCACCGTCAGGGGTATGTCATATGAATGCGAAGCTATTCTGGAAAAACCGCCTCCCACTCTTTATCCTGAATACACTGTGTATGCTGTCCCTCTCCCTCTTTCTGGCTCTCACCGGAAGCAGCCGGGACACCGTCCTGCTGATCCTTCTTTGCTGGCTTCTCCTCCTGATCTGCACTACGGCTGCCGCCTGCCGTCAAAGAAAAAAGGAATTGGACGCTCTGCTGCAGATGGCTCTGCGGCTGGACCGGCGCTGTCTGATTCCGGAGGTCATGAAGCCGCCTTCCCTTGCGGAGGATCAGGTCTATTACAGCCTTCTTAAGCTTGCGGAAAAATCCATGCTGGAGGAGATTGATGCCTTGGCCAGAGAGCGGGCGGAGTATAAAGAATATATTGAGCAGTGGATTCATGAGATCAAAACGCCCATCACTGCCATGAGGCTCCTATGTGAGAACAACCGCTCCCCCTTTACCCGGGAGCTGCTGGCAGAGCTTGAACGCGCCGATGGCTGCGCCCGTCAGGCACTTTACTATGCGCGCAGCGAGCATACGGAAAAGGATTATTCCATACATGAAATTTCTCTGTGTCAGGTCATCCACCAGGCGATTGCAGACAACAAATATCTCCTCCTGCGGGAGCATGTGGCCGTGCAGGTGCAGGAAACCGATCAGAACGTCTTTTCAGATGAAAAGTGGCTCCTCTTTATTCTGGATCAGCTTATTGTCAATGCCGCAAAGTACAGGACCGACAATCCCACTCTGGAATTTTCCATGGAATCCCGTGACAGCAAGGTGCTTCTGTATGTGTCGGATAATGGTATGGGCATTCCTCCCGAGGATCTTCCCCGAATCTTTGAAAAGGGCTTCACCGGACGCAACGGCCGGATCCGGCAGGACTCCACAGGGCTTGGCCTGTATCTGTGCCAAAGACTGTGCGATAAGCTCGGGGTTGGTCTTTCGGTCCGCTCCGGCACGGGACAGACCACGGTCATACTGACCTTCCACATTAATCACTTTGTTCATCAGGTGCAGGGATAGAGCCGCGAATATCCCTGCATTTTCTTACAATTTTGTTAGAACTGCGTCAGGAAACCTGATACAATCAGATCCCTCTCCGGCTTATAATCAGGCTAAAGAGCACCATGAAGGGAGGAAATGCACTTGAAATCAGTTCTTAAACTGGATCATATTCAAAAATATTACGGGAACGGAGGCAGTCTGACACAGGCCATCCGGGATATCAGCTTCACTGTAGAGGAGGGGGAATTTCTGGGAATTATGGGTGCGTCAGGCTCCGGCAAGACCACACTTCTGAACTGTATCTCCACCATAGATGCCGTGAGCGCCGGACACATCTATCTGGATCAGACGGATGTGACGGATTTAAGACCCGGGCACCTTGCCCGCTTCCGCCGGGAGAATCTCGGCTTTATCTTTCAGGACTTTAATCTGCTGGATACTCTTACTCTGGGGGAAAATATATCCCTAGCCCTGACAATCAACAGGATGCCCCATGACAAAATCCCATCCCGTGTACAGCAAGTCGCCTCCAGTCTGAACATTGCGGATATTCTGGATAAATATCCCTATCAGGTGTCCGGCGGGCAGAAACAGCGCTGCGCCTGTGCCAGAGCCCTTGTCAGCGATCCAAAGCTGATTCTGGCCGATGAGCCAACCGGAGCGCTGGACAGCCACTCGGCCCAGATGCTGTTATCCACCCTGCAGAGCATCAATCAAAAGCTGGGGGCAACCATTCTCATGGTGACCCATGATCCTTTCTCGGCCAGCTATGCCGGACGGATTCTTTTCCTGAAGGACGGTGAAATCTTTACGGAAATCCACAGGGGCAACAGCTCCCGCAAAGCCTTTTTTGACAAAATACTGAGCGTGCTTACCACGCTGGGAGGAGGACAGACAGATGTATCTTAAGCTGATTATCCGGAACGTGAGACGTTCCGCCAGAGATTACTTGATCTATATGGTCACAATGACCGTCTGCGCCATGCTCCTGTATTCCTTTTTGTCCGTCACCAGCCGGTATTACCGCCCGGATATGGGAGCGCAATATAATCTTGCCGTTCTGGGCGACGGCATGAAGCTGGCTGTAGGCTCCATCAGTCTGCTGCTCCTGTTCCTGGTCCGCTTTGTAAACAATTATATGCTCCGTCACAGACAAAAGGAATTTGCTATCCAGACCGTCCTTGGAATGGAACAGAACACCGTTGCCTGGCTCTTCTTTGCGGAGACCTTTGTGCTGGGCGCTGTCTGTGTTTTTGCGGGCATCCTCCTTGGCATGTTCTGTTCGCAGTTTATCACCGCAATGCTCCTTGCAGAATATGGGCTGGAATATCGTCTTTCCTTTATGCTGTTTCCGGACACGATGCTTCTCACCGCCGCCTTCTTTGGCATCAGCCTGGCTGTCACAGGGCTTTTTAATGTACGCACCATACGGAGAATCCGGATCATCCACATGCTCCATGGCGGCCGCCGCAACGACACCGCACTTGGCAGAAGCCGCTATATGCCTTTTGTCACCGTCCTGTACGGCATCATGCTGGTTCTCATGCTTGCATCCGGATTATCAGCCAAGCATTATTACTTTGATTCCCGCTTTCCCCTCCCTGTGCATATCATGTTTCAGGGAAAT
This sequence comes from uncultured Lachnospiraceae bacterium, assembly GCA_910586025.1. Lineage (GTDB taxonomy): Bacteria > Bacillota > Clostridia > Lachnospirales > Lachnospiraceae > Suilimivivens. Next base: position 10,507 of record CAJUIO010000049.1, on the reverse strand, counting down.
ATCCTTGCGCCCCTTCTCAGTCTCGCATGGCTTTTCGCCTGGCTGATCCGCCGCAAAAGGTGGGGATTTCAGAGGCTGGTATTTGTGGAGATGTTATTTACGCTTGTAAACGCCTGCTTTTTTGCAAGCGTGCCGCCCATCTGTATGCGCTATCAGCTCTCCTTCGGTTCCTCCGCCCTGGGTTCCGACACCGGTGCAAACCAATACCTTCTGTTTCTGCTGGCGGCTCTGATCTATCTGGTCTGTGGAATCATCTACCTGTCCGGTGCCTTTCTCTGCAGATGGAAGGATAAGAATCCGGCTCACACATACAGCGGACAGAATCTGTTCTTTTTCGGACAGATCATCTCCAGACTGACCACCACTGCCCATACCATGACGCTGATCTGCCTCACCCTTTCGGCTTCCATTTTCCTCTTTCTGGCAGTCCCGGCCCTGACCGGATGGGCCTCGGGTTTTCTGGATCAGCGCTCCCTTTATGATGTCCAGATCAGCTCCGCCTACAGCAGTGTTTACGAGGAGTCCGATCTGCTCACAGGCGATCTGTATATAGACAGCTACGGGCTCGTGCCCGACTTTCTTGAGCAGCGCGGCATCGCAGTTTCCCATGACTGCGCCTTTTCGCTCTACCTCCCCTGCAGGGACGAATTTTATAACCGGGTAAAGCTGGACTTTCCGGTAGCCGTAATCCGCCTTTCCGACTATAATGCCATTCGGGAAATGCTGGGATATGAGAAAATTCATCTTGGGGAAAATGAGTTTACGACACAGTGGCAGTCCATCGCCACCGCAAAGGAGAGAGACGAATTTGTGAAAAACCACAGAAGTGTTAGCACTGATGCCGGTACACTGAATCTGTCACAGGAAAATCCTTACTATGAGGATGCCGTGGGGGAGACGCTCTACAACCGATATACGGACGTGATTTATGTCTTTCCCGACCGGATCTGCGAAAGCCTTCTTTCCGTCATGCAATGCCGCTATATCCGGACCATCCGGCCAATTTCCTATGCGGATGCCCTGCAGCTTGAAAACGATTTTCGAAAGCTATATCCCGAATCGCCGGAGGATAATATCGGCATGTGCTATTATATCCGCACCAGAACCTTGCAGGTAAACGACACCAGAGCAAGTATCTTTATGACCAACGCCATGATGACCTACGGCGGGATCGTACTGATGGTGATCTGCCTGACCATCCTCTCCCTGCAGCAGCTTCTGGATGCCTCCCAGTACCGATACCGCTTTGGGGTTCTGCGGAAAATGGGCGTGGAGGAGAACGACATAGATAAACTGATTCTGAAGCAGCTGTGCGTGTGGTTCGGCCTGCCGGTTACCGTAGCCATAGCGGTCGCCGCAATCCTTGCAGTGTATTTCTTCACCACAATTCAAAGGCAGCTTGCAGCCTATATGGGAACAGAAGCTCTGCTCCTGCGGCTTTTAGCCACATTTGGCGTGCTGACAGTCCTGCTGGCGTGCTACTTTGCCAGCACCCGGGCGCTGTTTAAGAGTGCGGCCGGGAGGGGCTGACGCTCCATCAGCCCGCACTATATCCGGCCTTTGCACCCGGCTGCCGTTCGAAGTCAGGTGCTCTTCCTGCAGATACCATGTCATCCAGGACGCAGCAAGAACCAGGGTGCTTTTACAGCCCCTGGTTCTCCATATTTTTACAGATTCAAAGCTCTATTGTACTGTACACTCTGCACATCTCGTGAGACGGTTCTACCTTTACCGCCTCCTCCAAAAATGCGGAGGCCTTTTCCTTCTCCCCAAGTCCCAGATTGCCAAGCGCCATCAGATAATAGCAGTGGGCGCGATTGCGCATGGTATAATCCTCGTCAAAAATCAGGAATTCCGGAAGAGATACCGCAAAGTACTGGATCTTTACCTGATCCTCCAGGTGCCGCTCGCCGTAGTCAATGAGGCGGTAAAACCTCGACTTCGCTTCCCTTACCCTGCCCAGCTTCAGATAAGCCAGACCCTGATGGAGAATCATATCCGCTGGCTGGTCATTGTAGTACATGGCTCCCGCAGGCTCGTCGGTTCCCAACGTTGCGTTCTCAAAGCATTCTCTCGCCTCCCGCTCCCTTCCCTGGCCTTCCAGCGCAAGTCCGAGGTGGTAAAGCAGGTGATTGTCCTTGGTTCCCTCCAGCTTACCCTCTCCAAGATTCTCCGGGTATACGAAAGCCTTTCGAAGCAGCTCTTCCGCCTTCTGATATGCTCCATTCCCAAGAGCCTCCCGTGCCAGGGAAAGAAGAGCCAGAGTGTACTGCGTGGTAATCTTTCCCTCGCCGCCCTCCCAGGGATGGAACTTATGACCCATAATGCAGTCGTAAGCCTTCCTGTGATCTCCGCTGAGATTCACAAGGGTGATATATTCGATATACAGATCATCCCTGCCCTCCAGCAGACCTTGATGAGCCTCATAGTCGGACAGCCTCTCCTCAAAGCTCCACCCCAGCTTTTTATGCAGCTGATCCAGCTCCAGAAAAATACGCACGTCCAAAGGATCCAGGGAAAACGCTGTTTCCAGCTCTCTTTTTGCCTTTTCGGGCTCCTTACATTTATTGTAATAGGCAAGCGCCAGATTCCGATGCACGGTAGGAAATCCAGGATCCTCATGCGCCGACAGCTCCCAGAGCCTTACGGATTCCTCCCACTGCAGCTTGTCGTAGTACAAACATCCGAGATAGTAAGGCGCCTTTGCCTTGCACCCCTTTTTTATGGCAAACCCAAGTACGGCAATGTCCTCTAATTTATTGGGGAAACAGTAATCCGGTTTCCGGCTCTCCGCCACGGACAAAGACTCACTGATCTGTGTTTCGGCCGCACCCTGGGCTGCCAGATAATAAGCCTTATAGTAAGCCAGCATGGGCTGCTGCCTCGTGCAGGCATCAAGCATGAATATGGCTTCCTCCCAGGCACCCCACTCCGCATAATCCCTGGCCGTCATCAGATAGTTTTCCTCAAAATCCCTCATCAGACCGTTCAGCCGGGATCGTCTCCCGCCATCCGGATCCCCCGCAAGCAGAATCTCCTCGTTTCCGGATACAAAGTCAAAGGGATCCAGCCTGAGATTATCCTGCACCTGCCATTGGGCTTCCTTGGTCCTGCCAAGGACACGGAGCAGATAAGCCTTCAGCCCTCTTGCCTTGACATTGTGGCTATTCTTCACCAGAGCCCTCTCAATGTGCTCAAGCGCGCGCTTCCTGCGTCCACACTTTGCGTCGATAGCCGCCAGATAATAAAAGCTCTTCTCCTGCTGCTCGCTGCTCCACGTTGCTTTGAAAAAAGCATCGTAGCTCTCGTCATCCTTTCCAAGGCAGAGCAAACACAGCCCCAGCAGATAGTAGGTTTCACTGTGATAGGGGTTGGGATTTCTCTCTGTCAGACGCTCTAACGCCTTCTCCAGATACCCCTGGGCCTTCTCAAAATTTCCCCTTCTCATGAGCAGCAAGCCATACGCATTGTTAATGCGGATATCACCCGGATCCCTCTTTAGGCCCTCCAGATAATAGGGATCCGGAAGATAGGTGGCATGACGGTACTGCTCGATATGCTGTCCTGTCAGATACAGCTCCTCGCAGGTCTGTATTTCTCCCGGTTCCCTTGCCGCCTTCGCAGGCTCCGGAAGCTTGGGAATCTCCGGCTTCTCCGGCTGATATTCCACCAGGCATTCACCCTCCGCACAAACCGACAGATGCAGCTGCTCCTCCCTGAATCCGGGACAGGAAACCTCTGTCTCGTAAACCGATTCCGGACTGATGGATGCAGTCTCATCCAAAATCACCCTGTCTGATGCTTTCAGTTCTATCCTGGCATTCTCATAAACGCCTGTGGCATATACCTTTACAGCCGCTTTTTCTCCATCATAAGACAAATGGAGAGCCGCCTCGGCAGTGGCGTTTTTCACCTGCCCCAGGCTCTTGTATGGCATGAAATACTGTCGGAACACCTTTTCCTCAAAAGGCTTGAGCCAGGTAAAGTCCGGCTGATTGTCGGTAAACACGCCCGTCATCAGCTCCACGTAAGGACCATCCTCATCCGTCAGATTCCGATCCCAGGCCTTTCCGAAATCACCGCAGCCCCAGGTCCACTGTTTCTTACCCGGGGACACATGATGATCCGCCACGTGCAGGATACCCGCACCCACGCCGTAGTCATACCCGCCTACAAAATCATATTTTGATTTTTCCGCCATATAGGAAGTGGGAACCGGAATATTTTTGTATCTGGAAATGTCCACGCCCTCGCTGTAGTCCTTCTTATAATATACACCCGTGGCAATCGGGAAGCGCGACACATCGCGCTTTCCGTGATCCATCACCGCATGAACGTCCGGCGGAAACACTGACTGGGTATTCTCATTCACGGGAACCGCCGGGTTCGCCCACCACAGGAAGGTCTGTGGTGCCGCAGTACGGTTGTATAGCTGTCCCGTAATCTCAATATATGCCTTCCCCGGATAAAGGCTGATCCTTGCAATCCCCTTCGTCCCATACATCTGATCCACGTCATGCAAAAGCACGCTCACACTGCCGTCCGGATTGTCAGATATCACATAGTCCACCGGAAGATAGGTGGTAGGCCTGTGATGCTGGGGCCAGTTAAACTCAATTCCCCCCGAAATCCACGGGCCTGTCAGTCCCACCAGAGCAGGCTTGATCACATGATTATAATAGACAAAATCATAGCCGTTGGTCTTATCATAGGCTCTCTGGATCCGTCCCCCAAGGGAAGGGAGCACCATGACCTTCAAATATTCATTTTCCAGAAAAACCGCCTCGTATTCCTTGTCCACCTTCTCGTCGCTGATCTTTTCAATGGTGGGATAAGGATAAACCTTTCCCGTGCTTCCCTGATAAACTCTTTTATCCAGGAATATAGGATTTTTTTCCGCCTCCCCGATCTCATAGGTGGGGATCACCACCTTTTCCACCCAAACCTTCGCATTTTTCATTGTTATACCCATACCTTTCCCGCATGAGCCCTTCCCTTGCGGGAATAGGCCCAGATACGTAAATTGAAAATTTCATTTTTCAATCTTGCTTTCCTCTGCTCCTGTTCAAAATTTCCTATTGAGGTCATTTTATCATTGCCAGGCGGGAGAAACATTAAAATAAATTGTGATTGTATTTACTTTTATTGCTATTGTATAATGGAAAACAGATGACTTCATGTATCCGAAATATGAAAGGAGTCCATCCTTATATGATTTCACAGGAAAAATTTGTGGGAGCAGACTCAAAATACTTTGTCTACTCCCCCAGTAAAAATGCTCTTGAAATGTTTTTATATCCGCTGCAGTGCGGCCGCTTCGTCTATCTGCCGGGTTATCACCTTGTCAGGGAATCCTTTGACAGCTTCCTTCTTATGTACATCCAGAAGGGTTCTCTCTCACTTAACCTGAACGGTCACGAACAAACCGTAAACAAAGGCCAGCTTGTGCTTCTGGACTGCTACAGCCGCCACGCCTACTCCACCAAAACAGGCTGGGAATGCCTCTGGTGTCATTTCGACGGAATCACCGCCCGCCACTGGTATCAGAATATTGTGTCCCGCTTTGGAAATGTGTTTTCCCTTCCAGACCCCCAGCCCATTATCAGCAAGCTCGGCTCGATCTATGATGTTTTTTTCTCAGGCGGCATTGTCCGGGAACCACTGCTGTCAAAATATCTGACGGATATTCTCACCGCAATCCTGCTCTATACCTCGTCGGATGCCAGGGCAGAATCCTATGTCAATCTGGCGGAAAAGGTGACCGCCTTTATCAGCGAGCATTTTGCGGAAAAGCTCACCATCAGCCAGCTCGCCTCACTGGTCAGCCTCAGCGATTATCATTTTATCCGCATCTTTAAAAGGCAGACCGGCTTCACTCCCCATGAATACATTCTCAACACCCGCATGAACACTGCACGGTATCTGCTCAAAAACTCCACCCTGTCCGTAAAGGACATCTGCTTCTCCACGGGCTTTTCCTGTGAGAGCGTGTTCTGCAACACCTTTAAAAGGAGAGAGGGAATCACACCCGCACAGTACCGGGCGCACGGTTAGAAGAGAGCTTTCACCAGCATTCAGCCACCTTTTCTTTTGCATCCTGGCGCTCGAGAGAAAAAATCTTCCGAACCAGCTGTTCTGTTTCCGTCTGGCTTCTTTTCTCTTCCCGGCACTGCCGGATAAAGTTTACAACATGCTGATCCAATTGCGCCTGCTGCCTGCCGATCTGTTCTTCTTGCCTACTGATCTGTTCTCCCTGCCTGCCGATTTGTTCTTCCAGTTCTTCTCTGACCAGTTTGATAGTCGGTTCCATGATCTCATGCACCTCCCTAAGCAACTCCGGTTCCTTCGCAAACAGGTGGTCACACGCCTTACCTATAAGCTCCAAAAAGTCATTCACCGCCCTGCGTTCCAGGTCACCGTTTTCTTCCTCACGATTTAGTATCATGATACAATCCAATATAAGCGCTGTCAAATTTCAATCTTTCTCCTCCCTTGAACCTTTGCCGGTTTCGCAGGAAACAAAGAAGACGCATTCTCTCAGCAGGCTGTCAGGAGACAAAACCTGTCTATACCATAACGAAACCCTATCGGTTCTGCTGCGTGATTGATTGAAACAACTGGCGATAAGCCATGAACTTAAAACATTCCCTTTGAGGAACTGAGAAGACGTGCCAAATACGAGATTATTGACACGTCCGTTCTAAGAGTATATTCTCTCTTTTCCCGCGGTATAAATCTACCCGTCTTTCAGATATTTATTTCATA
>CAJUIO010000049.1:0-3642 GCA_910586025.1 uncultured Lachnospiraceae bacterium | reverse complement strand
ATTCTCTCTTTTCCCGCGGTATAAATCTACCCGTCTTTCAGATATTTATTTCATAAACCGGCTGCACCCTCACACTCCAAAGCTGCGCAGCAGATACCTCCGCCTCCTCGCGACGGGCCGCCATTGCCGAATCCACCTTCACGTTTACCCCCTCCTTTAGCGGCACGATATAAAGCGTGATACGGTTCTTTTTCAGCTCCCCGGCAAAATCCTTAAGCCCGATCTCCCACTGTGCCCCGTTTGCAAAGTTATCATTGATCATGCGGCCGTTAAGAAATGCATTGCCAATGTCTCCTGTATATTCGATCAAAAGCCTTGCATCCTTAAGCCCGTCCAGAAAATTTTCAGGAATCCCAATTGTATAGCGGGAGGCAGCCACCTGCTTTACGTCCGCTTCTATTCTGCGCTCCTTTGTCTCAGCCAGATAGGCTCCCAGATATTCCGCCCTGTCATTTTCCATCCTGCGGACCGTCTCCTCACCGGCAAACCTCTCTGCCGGATAGGCATAAATCACGTTCGATGCCTCAACACTCTCAAGTCGGATTCCATTCTCATCCTCCAGAAGCACAGCCTCTGTAAATACCAGACTGCCATCACAAAGCAGATACATGTTATCTGCCATCTTGCGGTTAAGCACCAGCACGTCAAATTCCGAATCATTCTTTTTCACATGGAAAAACTCCGTCTCCCTATTTTCTCCGCAGCAATAGGTATGTTCGCAGACCCCGTTTATCTCCGCCCCGTCTTCAAACACAAAACCGCCCTTCATGCCATCGGGGACAAAAAACACATAAGTAATCTCACCGTTTATCACGGTTCTGGTGACCACCTGCGCATTTGCCTTCACAAGATCAATTCCGTCCATGTCAAAATGGAAGGGCAGGATGGCGTTTTCGTCACCGGCAATCCCGATCCTCCATGTCAGATCCTCCTGATCCAGATGCAGCGCAAGGTCCTCGTTCTCACGGTCAGGCAGAGAAAAATGATCCTGATAATTGTTGAGGAACAAAAATCCCCGCTTTCCGTCTGTTCTCACCGCATAGCGGAGCGTTTTCCCGTCCTTTGGCGCGATCCTCTGCGCCCCTTCCGGAAGCACGGTTTTTAAGGCACAGATCCGCTCTCCAAACCGCTGCACAAAATAATGAACGCTCTTTAACCTGCGGTAGGATTCCCGCACCTGGCCAAATTCTCCCAGCGCCGCCTGATAATCATAGGAAATTTTGGGCACCTGGCCTTCGTTCATGAACTGTCCGTGCCTGCCCAGCGGGTTGCTGCCTCCCTGAAACATATAATAGCCCAGAAAATTACAGCCGGAAGCCATCTTGATATTTGCCATGGCATCCACACTCTTATAAGGATACCGAAAACGGTAGTAATAGCTGCACATCATCCCGCCTCCCATCTCACAGCAGGAATACGGTTTTTCCTCCGGCTTATATGCAGGCTTGAAGTCGCCGGTACAAACAAAGTCATTGTTATGATAATCCTGATAAACATACTCCTCCGTGGCCGGATGCTCTCCCTTATAAGAATAAAACATCCAGGGCCGGAAGGCATAGCCGCCCCACAAAGGGAGCATGGAATCCGGCGCAGCCGCACCTCCCCAGCCGGTACAGGTATAGAAAACAGGAAGCAGCCCGCACTCCGAAGCCAGCTCTTTCAAACCCAGCATATAATCATTCCCCTCATTGCCCCCGAATACCCATTCATTGGAAATACCCGTGGTGATCTCCCACGGCGCTGAGGAATGCATATACTCATTGTCGATCTGCACGCCGATGATCGGCCCGTTATCCTGAAAAAACATCCCCTCCACCTGCTGCGCCAGCTTCGCATACAGCCTTCGCACACAGTTCAGGAAGCCCTTGTTTAAGCTTCGAACCTCAAAGGGCTTCCCGTACATCCAGTCAGGTATCCCTCCGTTTCTCGCCTCGCCGTGGTCGAAAGGGCCCACTCTCAGGATAACATACAGTCCGTGCTTTTGGCACAGCCCGACAAACTTTCTCAGATTCCGGCACCCGTCAAACCGGAAAATCCCCTCTTCCTCCTCATGATGAATCCAGAACACATAGGTGGATACCACGTTGATTCCGCCCATTTTCATCTTGACCAGCTCATCCTCCCATCTGCCATCGGACATCCTCGAATAATGGAATTCCCCGCTGACACCGAAAAATGGCTTTCCGTTTTTCTCCATGTAGTAATTTGTAAAGGAAAGCTCCGTTCCGTCCTTGCTTCTTCCCCGGAAGTCTTCCCCCAAAGGATAAATATTTTTTGCAGTTAATCCCCGTAATGATAATTCATATGCCATTTTCACTTATCCTCCTGATTCGATCAGTTTTGCGGTCTTCCTGTTTACAATGGTAAAAGACCGCAGCCTTGCGGAACCCCCGCAGGGCTGCGGTTCTTTTACACCATGTCTTCAATACCTTTGCACTACATCAGCTTGCGGAACAGCTCTTTGAGATCCTCCACACAGGTATCCCTGGGATTTCCCGGACAGCAGGCATCTGCAAACGCCGATTCTGCCAGAAAGTCGAGATCCTCCTCCTTAAGCGCCTCCAGCTTCGCCGGGATACCCACATCCTCGGACAGCTTACGCACTGCCGCAACCGCCGCACTGCGATATTCCTCCTGTGACATTCCCGCAGTATCCACACCCATTGCCTGCGCAATGTCCCTGAACTTCTCTCCGGTGGTCTGTGCATTGTATTCCATGACAATCGGAAGCATCATCGCACACGCAACGCCGTGAGGGGTGTCATAAACTGCACCAAGCGTATGCGCCATGGAGTGCGCAATGCCAAGGCCCACGTTGGAAAACGCCATACCGGTCACAAACTGCCCAAGCGCCATGCCCTCTCGCCCTTCCTCCGTATTGTTTACCGCTCCACGCAGATTTTCAGAGATCAGCCTGATCGCCTCAAGGTTCAGGCAGTCCGCCAGCCGCCAGGCCGCCTTGGTGGTGTAGCCCTCAATGGCATGAGTCAGCGCATCCATACCGGTTGCCGCCGTCAGTCCCCTGGGCATACTGGACATCATCTCCGGATCCACAATCGCAATATCCGGTATGTCATTTACATCCACACACACGAACTTTCTCTTCTTCTCAACATCAGTAATTACATAGTTGATGGTTGCCTCAGCTGCCGTGCCTGCCGTAGTCGGAACAGCAATTGTATACACCGTCTTATTCCTGGTAGGTGCCACGCCCTCCAGGGAACGCACATCCTCAAATTCCGGATTGTTGATGATAATTCCGATGGCCTTACCGGTATCCATGGAGGAGCCTCCCCCGATGGCAATCATATAATCCGCACCGGATGCCTTATAGGCCGCCACGCCGGCCTTCACATTTTCAATGGTCGGATTGGGCTTAATGTCAGAATAGATCTCATATGCCATCCCTTCCGCATCCAGCAGATCCGTAACCCTGGCCGTCACTCCAAATTTCACCAGATCCGGGTCCGATGCCACAAACGCTTTCTTAAATCCCTTGCTCTTGATAATTCCCGGAATTTCTTTGATCGCCCCCGCTCCATGATAAGAAATTCCATTCAGTACAAAACGATTGACCATAGCCATACCCTCTTTTCTACTACAATATATTTATGGTTAATACCCCTTACAGCCAGTAAGGAA
>CAJUIO010000048.1:18509-26850 GCA_910586025.1 uncultured Lachnospiraceae bacterium | reverse complement strand
AGACTTGTATGTGTGTGAAAATTTGTTTTCATGGCTTATAGTCTTCTCCTCTCTGAATGAGATATCTGATTTAAAACGGTTTGATAGAAGAGTGCGGGTCTTAAACGGCCCGCTCCTTTGTGCTGTACATAATCAGCGCCTCCCGGCAGGCGGTCTCGCCCATCTCATAATATCCGTGCCCCGTCCGGTCAAGCCGTTCTATGGCGATTCTTCGGTTGGCCTTCTTTGGCTGATCCCAGACAAAGGAAATCCCGGCCTCCGAATATTCCTCATCCAGATCGGGATCATCCGCTTCCTCATAATAAGGATCAAACAGAAGAATCTGATCCTCCTCCACGCCCGTAAGAAGAACATAGTGGGGCACGTCAAGAAAGAGGCGCAGCACGACAACGCCGCCGCTTCGCAGTGCGCTTGTAATCCCTGCTTCCCGGGCAAGGCTCACCGATTCCCCGGAGAGATAATCACAGTGAATGGGAAAGCATTTACTCTGGCCGAAATGATTGAGCCAGCTTGCCATATAATTCATTGCGGCGGGAGAGGTGCCGTGCTTGCAGGGCTCGCCCGCATCATTATAGCTGTCCATGCAGTAGAGCATGATAAATTTCACCAGGTCGGGATAGATTTCCTCCCTGTCATAGAGATACCGTATTCCGTTGATGAGAGATACCGGCCCGCAGTCATATTCGGAGGTCTGATAAATAAGTAAATTTTTCATGATAAATTCCTGTGTATTTTTGTATAAAAATATAGTAAAACAGATAAGCTGAAAAGTGATCATAATATAGCTCTGATTTCCCTGTTTGTCAAGAAAGAAGGGTTATTTTGGACTTTTTTCCCATAAATATTGACAATTATTTACTGTAACAGTATAATGAATCAACTTTCTATACAAGAATACAAGTATAACCCACGATAAATGTCGTGGGTTATACTTGGAAAGATGGAAAGCAGTAAGGAGGAGAATTATGAAAAAAGCAGTGAGCAGGGCGGTTGGCCTGATACTGGCAGCGGTGATGACTGCGGCCATGATGGGCTGCTCCTCACCGAAGGCGGAGGAAGGAGCACAGCCTGGAAATACGGAATCTGATGCCTTGGCAGAGGAAAATACAGGCTCCGGCGAGACGACAGGGCAGGAAGCCTCCGGCGGTGATGCGGCAGCGTCCGCAGACAGGATTGTCAATATCGGCGTGACGGATTCCCTGGGAGGGATCAACCCCTTTACCATAGACCAGACCTGGATTAACAAATATGCGGTGGGGCTCCAGTTCCTGCCCCTTGTGGAGCTTGACGGGGAGCTGAATTTCCAGCCCATGCTGGCAGACAGCATTACCACCGAGGATAATCAGAACTTTGTGGTTCATATTGACGAGAACGCCACCTGGTCGGACGGAACGCCCGTCACGGCGCAGGATGTGGAATTTACCTTCCGCCGTCTGGCGAGCCCGGTGATTGCCAACGCCACTTTGATGCTTTACGCTTTTGAGGGTGTGGGCGATGACGGCTTTCTTGAGGAGGGAGCGGAAAGCGTGGCGGGAGTTCAGGTGATTGACGAGAAAACCGTCCAGTTCACCTCCAAATACCCCATGGCGCTTACAACCTTTGAGAATACCTACGCCTGCTATCTGCACACGCTGCCAAAGCATGTGTTAGAGCAGTACAGCGAGCAGGAGCTGCAGACTCTTGACTGGTTTAATCACCCGGATGTGGTGAGCGGCCCTTATCGAGTGACGGATTATGATGTGGATCACTACATTTCTTATACCGCCAATACCGAGTACTGGAGAGGTGCGCCCAGGATTGAGAAGCTGAATTTCCGGATCGTGGATTCCAGCCAGGTCTATGCGGGGCTGCAGTCGGGGGAAATTGATCTGACTCACCACACCATGACGGCGATTCCTCAGGAGGACTATGAGAGTATAGAGGCTCTTGAAAATGTGAACGTGATCTACGGGTCCCCGATCACCAATCAGTCCGTATTTATTCAGACGGCAAATCTTCCGGATGCGAGGGTGCGCCAGGCGCTTGTATATGCGATTGACAGGAACCAGATTTTAGAGCAGCTGATGAAAGGACACGGCGAGGTGGTGGACGGCTTTCTGTCTTCCGCAAGCCCTTTTTACGACAGCGGCATCACGCCTCTGCCCTATGATCCCGACAAGGCAAAGGAGCTTCTTGCTCAGGCGGGATGGGACGGAAGCCAGACCTTGCGCTTCTATGTGAACTCCGGTGACGGAACCTTTGTGAATGCGGCTCAGGTTATGGTGGCTCAGTGGGCGGCCGTGGGAATCAAGGTGGAGGTGCAGACAGTGGATCTGGCGACTCTGATGACAGTGGCGGGAACCATGGATTATGATCTGTTTGCAGTACAGTACACCTATGCACCGGTAGATCCCTATCCGGATGTGTCCTGGCTTCTTGGCGGAGAGGGGAGCTGGACAAGCTATGGCGATACTTCCATCAACGAGGCTCTGGAAAAGACGCAGACTGCCGGCAGTGTGGATGAGATCCGTGATCTCTATACCATTGTGGACAAGAAGGTTCAGGAGGACGTGCCCATGTTTTCGGCCTACATCATCAGCGCCCAGGGTGCGGTGAGCAAGCGTCTTACGGGGGTGAACGCCAATGTGTACGGCTTCTTCAACAATATTCATGAGTGGGATATTGCGCAGTAGACAAAATAATACCCCCAGTGTGTATACTGAGGGCAGACTTTGAAGATACCGCAGGCCGGGAACCAGTACCGGTCTGTGGTATTTGCAGTAAGTGAGGAAAGACCATGTCGCATTTACTTGAGGTAAAAGAATTAACCACCGCTTTTGCAGGGGATTTTGGAAATAATATCAGCGTGGATCATGTCAGCTTTTATGTGGATAAGGGAGAGATTGTCTGCATCGTGGGAGAGTCGGGCTGCGGAAAGAGCGTGACCAGTCTTTCCATCATGGGACTGCTCTCAAGAAAGGGGAAGGTCACGGAAGGCTGTGTGCTGTATGAGGGCAGGAATCTTCTGGAAATGACGGAAAAGGAGCTGGATCAGATCCGGGGCGATGAGGTGACCATGATTTTTCAGGATCCCCTCACCTCCCTCAACCCTGTCTTTACCATAGGAAGCCAGATCACGGAGAGCATCCGCACTCATATGAAGCTCTCGAAGCCGGAGGCTGCAAAGCGGGCGGAGGAGCTCCTTGGAAAGGTGGGCATGCCGGATGCCGGGAGCATCATGAAAAAGCATCCTCATGTGCTTTCCGGGGGAATGCGGCAGAGGGCCATGATCGCCATGGCGCTTTCCTGTAATCCCAGGCTCCTGATTGCGGACGAGCCTACCACGGCCCTTGACGTGACGATCCAGGCTCAGATCATGAAGCTGCTTGGGGAGCTTCAGAGGGAAAACGGAATGTCCATTGTGCTGATCACCCACGATATCGGGCTGGTGGCCCAGATGGCGGACCGGGTGATCGTGATGTATGCGGGGCAGATCGTGGAGGAGGCTCCTGTTAAGGAGCTGTTTGAAAGTCCCAGGCACCCTTACACCAGAGCGCTATTGGAGACTGTTCCCACGATCCGGGACAATGCGGACAGACAGCTTATTTCCATCCCAGGCATGGTGCCGGAGAATTATGATGACAGGACAGGCTGCCGTTTTGCGGATCGCTGCGCATTTCGCAGGCCTGAGTGTGGAATGCGTCAGGAGGATTATGTATTTGGCCCGGGACACAGGGCAAAGTGCGTTGTAAGGAAGCGGGAGCAGGAAAGAGAAGGGGGGAATGGTCATGGCGGCGGAAAATAGCAAGGGCGGCATACCCCTGATCCAGGTGGACCATATGAAGAAATATTATCCCATAAAGGGCGGCATCATAACCCATACCACCGGACAGGTGAAGGCCGTGGATGATGTCAGCTTTTCCATTGTGGAGGGAGAGACGCTGGGTCTGGTGGGAGAGTCGGGCTGCGGAAAATCCACCATAGGCAGAGCGCTGGTGGGACTGGAAAGCCCTACTGCGGGATCTGTTTCCTACAGGGGAAGGGAGCTTTCAGGGCTCAAAAGGGACGAGATGCGCCGGATCCGCACCAGGCTTCAGATGGTATTTCAGGATCCCTATTCTTCTCTGAACCCGAGAAAGCATATTTATGAAATTCTCGCCCAGCCTATGCTGTATCACGGAATTTCTGACAGGCAAACCGTCCTTGGCGATATCATAAAAATTCTTGACATGGTAGGACTTCAAAAGAACATACTGGGGAGATATCCCCATGAGTTTTCCGGAGGGCAGAGGCAGAGGATCGGCATTGCCAAGGCGCTGTCCCTGAATCCGGAGTTTATCGTCTGTGATGAGCCGGTGAGCGCGCTGGACGTGTCCATTCAGGCGCAGATTTTGAATCTCTTAAGGACGCTTCAAAAGGAGCTGCACCTGACCCTTCTCTTTGTGGGGCATGGTCTCGGAGCCGTGAATTATGTGAGTGACCGGATTGCGGTGATGTATCTTGGCAGAATCGTGGAGATGGGCGAGGCGAAGGAGATATTTCGCCATCCTGTCCATCCCTATACGAAAGCATTGCTAAATGCGGTGCCTATACCCGACCCAAAAGAGCGCAGAAAGACAGACGGGCTTTTGCAGGGTGAGATTGCGGGCAGCGCGGCCCTGCCGGAGGGATGCCGGTTTCATCCCAGGTGTCCTCATGCGTCAAAGTCATGCACAAGGGGGGAGACAAAGCTGCAGGAAACCGGGGAGGGAAGCGGTCATTTCGTGTCCTGTCCTATCGTCCTGGCAAAAGAGGAGGTACGCCCATGAGCAAATATATTATAAAGCGGATCCTGATAGCCATTCCCGTGCTGATCGGTATCACGGTCATTGACTATGGAATCATGTGTCTTGCGGGAAGTCCGCTGGCCATGCTGCAGGGCCCCAGAGTTTCGGAGGCGGCAAAGGAAGTGAGGGAGATCGCCCTGGGGCTTGACAAGCCCTTTTATATTCAGTATCTGGTGTGGCTGGGACAGCTGCTTAAGGGAAATATGGGATATTCCATCAAATCCTATCAGCCGGTAAGCGCCATGATCGCAAGTCATCTCGGCCCCACATTGCTGCTTATGGGCGCATCCTTGGCCGTAAGCCTTATCATGGCGGTGCCGGCAGGAATTTACAGTGCGGTTCACCAGTATTCCAAAGGAGACTATACGGTGGTGACCTTTTCCTTTCTGGGAAGCAGTATTCCCGGATTCTTTCTGTCCCTGCTTCTGATCTATCTGTTCACGGTGAAGCTGGGATGGCTTCCGTCCGGCGGTATGATCACGCTGGGAACAGATGGAGGAGCTTTAGACGTGGCCCGGCATATGGTGATGCCGGTTCTGGTGCTTGCCTTTTCCATGGCCGGAAGCAATATCCGCTATATCCGCAGTGCGGTGCTGGAAATTCTTCAGCAGGATTATCTGCGCACGGCAAGGGCAAAGGGAATCGGGCGCTTCAGGGTGATCTATAAGCATGCGCTGCGCAACGCCCTGGTTCCCATCGTGACTGTGATCGGTATGGAGATTCCGATGCTGTTTGGCGGCGCGGTGATCATAGAGCAGGTTTTTTCCTGGCCGGGTCTCGGACTTATGACCATGAGCGCCATTACCAGCAGAGATTATCCGGTCATCATGGGGGTCTGCCTGCTGTCTGCGGTAGTGGTTCTTGCGGCAAATCTGATCACGGATATTTTGTATGCGTTGGTGGATCCCACCATCCAGCTGAACTAGGAGGAACGCATGACGGAGATGCAATTAAAAACAAAAAAAGATAAGGATATAATAAGCGAGAGCTATCTGCAGACTGTGTTCCGGCGTTTCCGGCGTCATCATCTAGCGATGGCGAGCCTTGTGGTGCTGGTTGTTCTGGGAGGGGCGGCGCTTTTTGCCCCGCTTCTTGCCCCCTATGACCCGGATGCCATCATAGGGCCATTTGGAGGTGCGCCCAGCCGTGATTTCCTCCTGGGAACGGATCAGATTGGAAGGGATGTCCTCAGTCGTCTTCTTTATGCCATGAGAATCTCCCTCCTGGTGGGAATTATGGCTACGCTGATCTCCACGGTAATCGGTGTGGTTCTGGGGCTGGTTGGCGGCTATTTCGGAGGAGCCCTGGATATGGTGATTATGCGGTTTACTGACATGGTAATGTCCTTTCCCTATATTCTTCTGGTGCTGGTGGCCGCTTCCATTTTCAAGCCCGGATTGTGGAGCATCATACTGATCCTGGGGTTCGTGGACTGGCCGGGAATCGCAAGGCTGGTGAGGGGGAATGTGCTGAACCTGAGGGAAACGAATTTTGTGAAAGGCAGCCTGGTGGCGGGAATGCCCTTGCGCCATATTCTGTTTTCCGAGATTCTTCCCAATACAGTAGCGCCCATTCTGGTCTATGCGACCTCGGTTCTTGCCCTGTCCATGCTGGACGAGGCGGCATTGAGCTTTCTGGGAATGGGCGTACAGCCTCCCACGGCAAGCCTTGGGAATATGCTGAACGGAGCGGAATCGCTCACGGTTTTGACAAAGCAGCCCTGGCTCTGGCTGCCGCCGGGTATTCTGATCGTGGTTCTGGTGATGGCCATAAACTTTATTGGGGATGCGCTGAGAGACGCTCTCGACCCTAACAGCAGAGGGTGAGAAAACGCCCTTTTTGCGGGCACAGTGGAGGAGGGAACATGGAGAAAGACAGAAAGGCCCTGGAAGAGAAATTGAAAGAATGGTTCGAATGGTTCCACAGAAATCCGGAGCTGTCCTATGAGGAGTATGAGACTACGGAAAAAATCCGGAGTATTCTGGAACAGGAGGGGATAGAGGTTCTTCCCTGTGAGCTGGAAACCGGGCTGGTGGCGATTGTCAGGGGTGAAGAAAGAGGTCCGGTACAGGCGCTGCGCTGCGATATTGACGCTTTGCCCATCGAGGAGGAGAGCGGGCTGCCCTATTCTTCCGGAATAGCGGGAAAGATGCATGCCTGCGGGCATGATTTCCATATCATTGCGGGAATCGGCTGCGCTATCCTTGCTCAGGAGCAAAGAGAGCGTCTTAAGGGAGATGTGAAGATTATTTTTCAGCCCGGGGAGGAGACATCCCTGGGGGCTCTCAAAATTCTGGAAACGGATGTTATGGATGACGTGGAGAAAATATGGGGAATTCATGCGGATCCCACGAATCAGGTGGGAGTGCTTGGAATATCCGGGGGATATGTCACTGCCGCAGTGGATCGTTTTGTGATCGAGCTTCGGGGAGTGGGGTGCCACGGTGCCCATCCGGATGACGGTGCGGACCCTGTTCCCGCGGCGGCGGCCATGGTGCAGGCCCTGCAGACAATCGTTACCAGGAATGTAAATCCTTTTCATCCGGCTCTTATCAGCGTTACCCGGATTCAGGCGGGAAATACCTGGAACGTGATTCCGGAAACAGCCGAGCTTGAAGGAACAGTCCGGACTATGGATAAGGAGGACAGAGCCCTTTTTGAGCGCAGGATCAGAGAAATTGCCCGGCATACGGCGGCGGCCTTCGGGATAAATGCATCTGTCAGATGGATTGCCGGTTCTCCCGCCACATACAATGACGGGGAGATGGCGGATTACGCAGTAAAGACTGCGGAAGAATACGGTTTTTGCGTGGTTCCCGAGGAGAGCTCCCTGGGCGGGGACGATTTTTCCTTTTTTGAGGAAAAGATTCCGGGATGCTATCTTAAGATCGGTACCGGAAGGGGGCAGACCATTCATCAGCCGGGCTTTCGGGTGGATAGAAGCGTAATCCTGCCTGCGGCGGAGTATCTGTGTGTCCTGCTTCTTGGCGGTGATAGCTGGAGAAAGTTGTAATTAACGATATTTCGTTAAATTTTTGAACGAAAAGTACTTGACTCCATGGATGTAAAATGATATGGTTATTTTGTGAATTATAAGGTGAGAGGGCTTGAGAAATATTCGTATTTTTATCAATGTAGTTCGCTGCCATTTGCGGCATAGAAAGGAGAAAATATGAGTGAAAATAATTTACTTGAGCTGATCTACAAAGAGACTCTTGGAATCAAGGAACAGCAAATCAATACAAATAGGCGTCTGGATAAGGTGGATGAACGTCTGGATGGAATGGACAGACGCTTTGACGGAATCGATGAGCGCCTGGATAAGGTAGATGAACGTCTTGACGGAATCGACGAACGCCTGGATAAGGTGGATGAGCGCCTTGATAAGATGGACGAGCGCCTGGATAAGGTAGATGAGCGTCTTGACGGAATCGATAAACGTCTGGATAAGGTTGATGAACGTCTTGACGGAATCGACGAACGCCTGGATAAGGTAGATGAACGTCTTGACGGAATCGACGAACGCCTGGATAAGG
>CAJUIO010000048.1:0-18409 GCA_910586025.1 uncultured Lachnospiraceae bacterium | reverse complement strand
TGGATGAACGTCTTGACAGAATCGACGAACGCCTGGATAAGGTGGATGAACGTCTTGATAAGATGGACGAGCGACTGGATGGAATGGACAGGCGCTTTGACGGAGTGGACGAGCGTTTTGAAGGAATGGATAAGCGGTTTGATGGTCTTACGCTTCTTGTTACGGAGAACTCGAGACGGCTTAAGAATATTGAACTTACCCTGGAGAATGAGATCACACCGAATATTATGCGGGTTGCGGAAGCTCATCTGGATCTGAGCAGAAAGCTGGATGAGGCTTTGAAAATCGACAGAGAAAAGGAAATGATGGTCTTAAAAATAAACATTCTTGACGGTGAAGTGAGGCGTTTGAAAGAAAGGGTGGACTGCCTTGCTTAAGATTTTCTGATACATAATGGAAACATTTAATATTGGGCTGCGGCACGCTCTTGGTGCCGCGGCCCTTTTCAATTCCCCCCTACGCCACTTACACTTTCTCCCCCATCTGATCCAGAAGCCTTAGCTTGGTATCATAGAGCTTTTTGGATAAATCCACATATACCTGGTGGGGATTGACAAAACGTTTGATCTCGTCCCAGAGGGTATCCTGCTCTTTCAGGCAGTAGGCCCTGATCTCCATGACGCTGGGAGATTCATAGCGGCATTTTCCTTTCTGAAAGACAGGAACGAGCAGTTCCCGGAGGGTGTAGCTTCCGGCAGCCAGAGTTGTCTTTTTCCAGGGCTCCGCCGGGTCAAAGAGAAGCAGAGGTTCGTTCTCGTCAAAGATTTCGCCTACCAGGCAGATCAGGTCGGCCTTTATCTTGCCGCTCTCCTTTTCGTAGATGCGGTAGACGGTCTTGTTGCCGGGGTTCGTGACCTTTTCCGTGTTCTCGGAGAGCTTGATCTTGGGTATGAACTCTCCCTCAGGCCCCATCACTGCCGCCAGCTTGTAGACACCGCCGAAGGCGGGGTTATCCTTTGCGGTGATCAGGTTTGTCCCTACGCCCCAGGATGTGATGGCGGCTCCCTGTGCCTTCAGACTCTCAATGAGATATTCGTCAAGATCGTTGGAGGCGGATATCACGGCATCCGGAAAGCCTGCCTCGTCCAGCATCCTGCGGGCCTTCTTGGAGAGATAAGCCAGATCCCCGCTGTCAAGGCGGATGCCGTAGAAGGTGAGGGGAACTCCTGCTTTCCTCATTTCCGTAAATATGCGGATGGCGTTGGGAACACCGGATTTCAGAGTATCGTAGGTATCCACCAGCAGAATGCAGGCATCCGGATACAGGTCCGCATAGGTTTTAAAGGCTGTGTACTCATCGGGAAAGCTCATGATCCAGCTATGCGCATGGGTTCCCTTTACGGGCACGTCAAAGAGCTGTCCGCACAGTACGTTGGAGGTGCCGATACACCCGCCGATCATTGCGGCCCGGGCCCCGTAGATTCCGGCATCAGGCCCCTGAGCCCTGCGCAGTCCGAATTCCATAATCCCGTCGCCCTTTGCGGCGTGGCATACCCTTGCGGACTTTGTTGCAATCAGGCTCTGGTGGTTGATAATGTTCAGGATTGCCGTCTCCACCAGCTGCGCCTCCATGATGGGAGCGATGACTTTTACCAGCGGTTCCCGGGGAAATACAACAGTTCCCTCAGGGATGGCATAGATATCGCCGGAGAAATGGAAATCCGCAAGATACGCAAGGAAATCCTCCTCAAAAATCCCGAGTCCGGAAAGATAGTCAATATCCTGAGGGGAAAAGTGCAGCTCCCGGATATAGCTGATCAGCTGCTCTAAGCCTGCGGCGATGGCATAGCCGCCATCGCAGGGATTTGTCCGGTAAAAGGCGTCAAAGATCACGGTCTCATTGCGGTCCTTGTGCCGGAAATAGCCCTGCATCATGGTGAGCTCATAGAGATCGGTCAGGAGCGTCAGGTTTTGTCTGTCCATAAAAGTCCTCCTTTGGAAGCGTCAGGCCGGCGTGGCGGTGCGGCGCATGACGGTTTTAAAAATAATCTGAAAAATAAGGCTTTTCCACGGGGATAAGCCGTTCCAGCCAGGTGAGCATGTAGTATTCCGTGTTGATTTTTTCGTGTTCATAGAGATAAGAGGGGCGTTTATAGCCCATGAGCATGGTGGTCAGGGTATTTACGGACAGCTCTACCACGTTGATGGACTGATTGTCCTCCACCTGTTCGCAGACCGTTTCCCCGCCCTTCCAGGAAACCATATAATCCCCTTCGTTCCAGGGAGCCATCTCGTCATGCACCTTAAAATGAATCTTGAAATCCTCGGGCTGAATCTGATAGGGGTAATAGAGCAGAAAGCCCCGCACATTCACGATCCTTGCCATTATGTAGGGAGAGATGGTTTCCGTGATTTCGCTGTCCTCAAATAAGTAAGCCATGGGCTCGCCGGAATAATTGTCCCCCTGTACCTGATCGATCATGGAAAAATGTGCGCTGATATAATTCCAGAGGCCATAGTTCGCCTCGATATTCAGATATACCATTTCCTTGATATGAAAAATGTCGTTTGCGATATAGTAGACTACATAGCCCAGAGGCCTGTGTTCTTTGTTATAGTAGACTGCGGCAATCATGTCGTCGTTGTCCCAGCGCCAGTATTCCTCCCAGGAGAGCTCATCCCGGATCAGAGCCCCGTGGCGCTGCAGGGCAAAATAGGAGTGTACATTGTGGTAATCCTCTGAATCGAGGCTGACGCGCTCTACCATGCCGTCCACGGGACGGCTTTTGGGAAGCTGGGTATCTTTGACGGTAAAGGAGAGCTTATCCGAGACGATCTCCCATCCCATTTTCCGGTAGAAGGGGATGGAATAGGGATAGAGAAAGGAGAGCTCCATCTCCTGTAAGTGCATATAATCAAGCGCATGCTTCATCAGGGAGTGGATCAGCCCTCTCCCGGTATACTCCGGGTATGTGGCAACACCGGTAATCCCTCCCATATCCATGAGCTCGTCGTGGATATTCACCTTCATGGAGTAGACCACGATCATGGAGGCCAGCTTGTCCTGATAAAACCATCCCAGCACATAAGCCTTTTCCAGAATAGGGCGCTTGGCGTATTTGATCTCCTCCTGCTGCCAGCCTGTCTGGAACAGATCATAGGAGGTCACCTGAAAGGCGTATTGCAGCAGGGCGTTAAACTGCTCCAGATCGCCTTTGTCGAGCTCCCTCATCCTGAAATCTCCGTTTACCTCGATATATTTTCTTGTTTCTTCTTCCATATTCATATAGTTACGACCTTTCCGGATGCTTTCTGTTTCATTTTACACCAGGAAAAAGGCTTCGTCTACGGTTTGATTGCTCTTTTAATCATAATTAACTGACAGGGTTCCGGGCATGACGGAGAACAGTTTCAACTTATGGCTTGACAAACCCCGCATCTATAGTGTAGTTTTTATTTATATTACAAAGGCCATGACGAAGACAGTAGCGATTCTTTGACGATTCCAGAGAGCCGGGGCGGGTGGGAGCCGGTATCAGGATAAGGATGCGTGAAGATCACTTCCGAGCCGCGGACCGAAAGCCGTCCTCGCAGCCTTAGGCTGCAAAAACGGTCAGTAGACTCCTGCCGGATCTCCTCCGTTACGGGAGAGCATATGAAACCGGTGCGTCCATGGTACTGTGAAGGGAAAGACGCGTCGGCGTGTATGGCGTAAACAGGTGGTTAGCGCAGGTTTTTATCCTCGTCCTTTTTACAGGACGGGGATTTTTTCGTTTCATCAGGAAAGACCTTGTCGCTGTGAAGTGATAAAGAATATGCCTTTCCTATGAAACAAAAATTTTATGCGCACGGATGCACATGGAAACTTATTGCTGCGCAATATGCATCCGGCGCAGCAAAGTGTCCAAGCCCCTCAAGATTGAGGGGTAGGGGAATTGACGTGGGCTTGCCCACTTTGTTCCATTTACCTATCGGGCAAAAATTGGAAAGGAGAAAACAATGTATCAGAAAGTATCAACGGATCTGAATTTTGTGACCAGAGAAAAAGAGATCGAGACCTTCTGGAAAGAGAGAGACATCTTTAAAAAGAGTATGGAAAACAGAAAGGAGGGGCCGACCTACACCTTTTATGACGGGCCGCCCACGGCTAACGGCATGCCCCATATCGGACATGTGCTGACCCGTGTGATCAAGGACATGATTCCCAGATACCGCACCATGAAGGGCTATATGGTTCCCAGAAAGGCGGGCTGGGACACGCACGGGCTGCCGGTGGAGCTGGAGGTGGAAAAGCTCCTTGGGCTGAACGGGAAGGAGCAGATCGAGGAGTACGGACTGGATCCCTTTATCAGCAAGTGCAAGGAGAGCGTCTGGAAATATAAGGGTATGTGGGAAGACTTCTCCGGCACGGTCGGCTTCTGGGCCGACATGGACGAGCCCTACGTGACCTATCACGACGATTTTATCGAGTCGGAATGGTGGGCTCTCAAGCAGATTTGGGATAAGGGCCTTTTGTACAAAGGCTTTAAGATCGTGCCCTACTGCCCCAGATGCGGGACCCCGCTCTCCTCTCACGAGGTGGCTCAGGGCTACAAGGCGGTGAAGGAGCGCTCCGCCGTTGTGCGCTTCAAGGCGGTTGGCGAGGACGCTTATTTCCTGGCATGGACCACCACGCCCTGGACTCTGCCCTCCAATGTGGCGCTGTGCGTGAATCCGGAGGAGACCTATGTGAAGGTGAAGGCGGCGGGCGGCTATACCTATTATATGGCGCAGGCTCTGCTTGAGCAGGTTCTGGGTTCTCTGACGGAGGAAGGAAAGGCACCCTATGAGATTCTGGAGACCTTTTCCGGGAAGGATCTGGAATACAGGGAATATGAGCCTCTGTTTGCCTGCACCGGGGAAGCGGCGGCAAAGCAGAAAAAAAAGGGACATTTCGTGACCTGCGACGGCTACGTCACCATGACGGACGGTACGGGTATCGTGCACATTGCCCCGGCCTTCGGTGAGGACGATGCCCAGGTGGGACGCAAATATGATCTTCCCTTTGTGCAGTTTGTAAACGGAAAGGGAGAGATGACTCAGGAGACCCCTTATGCGGGCAAATTCGTGAAGGATGCCGACAAGGATATCCTGGTGGATCTGGACAAAGAGGGAAAGCTTTTCTCCGCACCGAAATTCGAGCATGACTATCCCTTCTGCTGGAGATGCGATACGCCTCTCATCTACTATGCGAGAGAATCCTGGTTCATCAAGATGACGGCTGTCCGGGATGATCTGGTGCGCAACAACAAGACCGTGAACTGGATTCCGGAGTCTATCGGGGAAGGACGCTTTGGCAACTGGCTGGAAAATATTCAGGACTGGGGCGTTTCCAGGAACCGCTATTGGGGAACCCCTCTGAATATCTGGGAATGTGAGGACTGCGGACATCAGGAGGCGATCGGTTCCAGGAAGGAGCTGGAGGACTTGAGCGGCAATCCTGCGGCCAGGACAGTGGAGCTTCACAGGCCCTACATCGACGAGATCACCTGCAGATGCCCTAAGTGCGGCAGGACTATGAAAAGAGTGCCGGAGGTGATCGACTGCTGGTTTGATTCGGGTGCAATGCCCTTTGCACAGCACCATTATCCTTTTGAAAATAAAGAGCTGTTCGAGCAGCAGTTTCCGGCGCAGTTCATCTCCGAGGCCGTGGATCAGACAAGAGGCTGGTTCTACTCGCTGATGGCGGAATCCACCCTGCTCTTTAACAAGGCACCCTATGAGAATGTCATTGTGCTTGGACTGATACAGGATGAGAACGGGCAGAAGATGAGCAAATCCAAAGGAAATGCGGTGGATCCCTTTGAGGCGCTTGCCACCTACGGGGCCGACGCTATCCGCTGGTATTTCTATATTAATTCCGCACCCTGGCTTCCCAACCGTTTCCACGGTAAGGCGGTGATGGAGGGACAGCGTAAATTCCTGGGGACGCTGTGGAACACTTATGCGTTCTTTATCCTGTATGCGAATATTGACGGGTTTGACGCGACGAAATATACTTTGGAATACGACAGGCTTCCCGTCATGGATAAGTGGCTGCTCTCAAGGCTGAACACGGCCATCGGCAAGGTGGATGAGCATCTGGAGCATTACAGGATTCCGGAAGCGGCCAGAGTGATGGATAATTTTGTGGATGAGATGAGCAACTGGTATGTGCGCCGCTGCCGGGAGCGTTTCTGGGCAAAGGGCATGGAGCAGGACAAGATAAACGCTTACATGACGCTCTATACGGCCCTTGTGGAGATCTGCAAGTGTGCGGCTCCCATGGTTCCGTTTATGACGGAGCAGATCTACCAGAACATGGTAAGGAGTGTGGATGAGAAGGCTCCTGAGAGTATTCATCTGTGCGATTTCCCCAAGGCGGATCCCGCAAGGATCGATGTCGGACTTGAGGAGAGCATGGAGGAGGTTCTTTCCGTGGTGGTGCTCGGACGCGCGGCCCGCAATGCGGCAAATATCAAGAACCGCCAGCCGATCGGAACCATGTATGTGAAGGCGGATCATGAGCTTGACAAGTATTTTAAGGATATCGTGGAGGATGAGCTCAATGTGAAGGAGGTCGCATTCCGGGAGGATGTCAGCGATCTTACCAGCTACAGCTTCAAGCCCCAGCTGCGCACCGTGGGACCAAAGTACGGAAAGCAGCTGGGAGGCATCCGGGAATATCTTTCCAATGTGGACGGGAATGCGGCTATGAAACAGCTCAGGAAGGAGGGGGCTCTTTCGTTTGAGGTGGGAGGAGCTGCCGTAACCCTTACCGAGGAGGATCTTCTGATTGATGTGGCCCAGAAGGAAGGGCTTGTGACGGAATCAGACAACCGCATTACCGTGGTGCTGGATACCAACCTTACGCAGGAGCTCGTGGAGGAGGGATTTGTCTATGAGGTCATCAGCAAAATCCAGACCATGCGCAAGGAGGCGGATTTCGAGGTGATGGATCACATCAGAATCTCCACAAACGGAAATGCCAGAATTTCTGAAATCGTGGCGGCCAACAGAGCCTCCATCTCCGAGAAGGTGCTGGCGGATGAAATCTTGACGGATACCGGGCTTGCCATCACAAAGGAGTGGAATGTGAACGGCGAGAAGGTTGAGATCGGCGTGGAAAAGTTATAGTAAAATTGCAGTTAAAAGGGCATTTTTCTTGTGATCTGGCATTTTCTGGTGTATAATAGACAAGGCGGCAGTGAACTGCCGCCGGGAAAAATACAAAGTGGAGGAAAAAGGATGAGTAAAAAATCTACACCTACAGCTTTTGTGTATGATAAAGAGATGTTTAAGAGAAGTGTACTGTATAATGTGAAGACCTTATATAGAAAGACGCTGGAGGAGGCAAGCCAGCAGCAGATCTTTCAGGCGGTGGCTTATGCGGTGAAGGACACCGTGGTGGACAACTGGCTGGCCAGCCAGAAGGAGTTCGACAGGCAGGATCCCAAGATGGTATATTATCTTTCCATGGAATTTCTGATGGGACGCGCGCTTGGCAACAATATCATCAATCTTAAGGCGTACACTCCTTTCAGGGAAGCTCTTGAGGAGCTTGGGCTCAATCTTGACGTGATTGAGGATCAGGAGCCTGATGCGGCTCTGGGAAACGGCGGCCTCGGACGACTTGCGGCATGCTTTCTGGATTCCCTTGCGACTCTGGGGTACATGGCGTACGGCTGCGGGATCCGCTACCGCTACGGTATGTTCAAGCAGGAGATCCGGGACGGCTATCAGGTGGAGGTGCCGGACAACTGGCTGGTTGACGGCAATCCCTTTGAGCTGCGCAGGCCGGAATATGCCAAGGAGGTCAAGTTCGGCGGCTATGTGAATGTCCGCATCGACGAGAACGGAAGAAGCAATTTTGTTCAGGAGGGTTATCAGAGCGTGAAGGCAGTGCCCTATGACCTTCCTATTGTGGGATATGGCAACGGGATCGTGAATACCCTCAGAATCTGGGATGCGGAGGCGGTGGAATGCTTCCAGCTGGATTCCTTTGACAAGGGAGATTACCGCAAGGCTGTGGAGCAGGAGAATCTTGCAAGGAATATTGTGGAGGTTCTCTATCCCAATGACAATCACTATGCGGGCAAGGAGCTGCGCCTGAAGCAGCAGTACTTCTTTATCTCGGCATCCGTGCAGGCGGCGGTTGCCAAATATATGCGCAAGCATTCCGATGTGCGCAGGTTTTATGAGAAGGTTACTTTCCAGCTCAACGACACCCATCCTACCGTGGCGATCGCGGAGCTCATGAGGATACTGATGGATGAGTATTATCTGACCTGGGACGAGGCCTGGAACGTGACGACCAAGACCTGTGCCTATACCAATCATACGATTATGTCGGAGGCCCTGGAAAAATGGCCCATCGAGCTGTTCTCCAGGCTGCTTCCCAGAATCTATCAGATCATAGAGGAGATCAACCGCAGATTTATCCTGAAAATTCAGGAGATGTATCCCGGAAATCAGGAGAAGATCCGCAAAATGGCCATTATCTATGACGGCCAGGTGAAGATGGCCCACCTTGCCATTGCGGCGGGCTATTCCGTAAACGGCGTGGCAAGACTGCACACGGAGATTTTAAAGCATCAGGAGCTCAGGGATTTCTATGAGATGATGCCTGAGAAGTTCAACAATAAGACAAACGGAATCACCCAGAGGCGTTTCCTGCTCCATGGGAACCCGCTCCTTGCAAAGTGGGTGACAGACCATGTGGGAGACGACTGGATCACGGATCTGCCCAAGATCAGCAAGCTGAAGGTCTATGCGGACGACGAGAAGGCTCAGCAGGAGTTCATGAATATCAAGTATCAGAACAAGGTACGTCTTGCGGAGTATATCCTGGAGCACAACGGTGTCAAGGTAGATCCCCGGTCTATTTTCGACGTGCAGGTTAAGAGGCTTCATGAGTACAAGCGCCAGCTTCTCAATATCCTTCACGTGATGCACCTTTACAATGTGCTGAAGGACAATCCGGATATGGATTTCTACCCCAGGACCTTTATCTTCGGCGCAAAGGCGGCGGCCGGCTATTACAATGCCAAGATGACCATCAAGCTGATCACCTCCGTTGCCGACGTGGTAAACAACGATCCTGCCATCAAGGGTAAAATTAAAGTAGTGTTCATAGAAAATTACAGAGTCTCCAATGCGGAGCTGATTTTTGCGGCGGCGGATGTGTCCGAACAGATATCGACGGCCAGCAAGGAGGCTTCCGGAACCGGCAATATGAAGTTCATGCTCAACGGCGCGCTTACCATCGGAACCATGGACGGCGCAAATGTGGAGATCGTGGAGGAAGTGGGAGAGGAGAACGCCTTTATCTTCGGACTGTCTTCAGACGAGGTTATCAAGTACGAGAATTACGGCGGATATGATCCCACAGAGATTTTCAACAATGATCCCGATGTGAGAAGAGTTCTGATGCAGCTGATCAACGGCACCTATTCGCCGAATGATCCTGACAGATTCCGGACTCTGTACAATTCCCTGCTCAACACGCTGAGCACCTCCAAGGCGGATATGTATTTCATCTTAAAGGACTTCAAGGCTTATGCCGAGGCTCAGAAGAAGGTGGAGAAGGCATATCGCGACGAGAAGGCCTGGGCGAAGAGTGCAATCCTGAATGTGGCGAGCTGCGGCAAGTTTACCTCTGACAGAACCATTCAGGAATATGTGGATGAAATCTGGCATCTGGACAAGGTGGAGCTGCCTGAGAAGAGGATCCCGGTAAAATAATTGTACCGGTATGCAGATATAAACCTGTTATAATAAGACTGAATCACGGACCGGTGTCGTGATTTAGTCTTATTTAGTAAAGAAAAATATTATTCCGGGAGGATGTCATGAGCTTTTTACAGGACGAGGGAGCTAAGCGGTTCTATCTATATCTGACGGCAGTGCTGGCGGCTGCCACAATTTTCGTGGTAGCTATATGGGGTAGTGCCGGGCGGCTGCTGGAGGAAACCATTCTGGATCATGACAGGGCGGTGGCATCCTCCCTGCTAGAGCAGGGGGTGAGCGAAACCGTGACGGCCAGAGCCTTTGCGCAGAAAACCGCAGATGGGGATGGCAGGGCGCTTCTTGACAAGATCGGAATCGGAGAGGAGACGGATATTGTGGATACGCCCCATGTGCTTTTGGCAAAGAGGGAAATGCTGCCCCTGCTCTGGGGACTGGTGCTGCTTTTGTGGGTCGGAATCCTTTCGGGGGCAGGCTGCTTCCTGTCCGCCAGGGAGAAGCTGTATGAGAGGGCGGTGGGCACCGTGGAGCGGTTCATGGAGGGAGACTTTTCTGAGCACCTGCCCTGCGTCCGGAGCGGAAACCTCTATCGCATGTTCGGAAGGGTGGACCACCTTGCGAACGCCCTCGCTGCCCGGAATGAGGAGGTGACGGCCTCGAGAAATTTTCTCAAGGGCACGATCTGTGACATTTCTCATCAGCTGAAAACGCCGCTCTCGGCCCTTGTGATGTATAATGAAATCATAACGCAGGAACCGGAAAATGTGCAGACCGTGACGGAATTTTCACAAAAGACCACTCTGGCCCTGCAAAGGATTGATCTCCTGATTCAGTCTCTTCTCAAGATCACCAGGCTGGATGCGGGGGCCGTGGCTTTTGAAAAACAGACCTGGCCTCTTGCGGAGGTGGCCCTTCGGGCGGCACAGGAGCTGTGGGTGCGGGCCAAGGCGGAGAAAAAGGAGATTCTTTTTCAGGGGGAGGAAAGCGCCTGCGTCTGCTGCGATCTGCAGTGGACCGGGGAGGCGGTGGAGAATCTGATCAAAAACGCGCTGGATCACACGTCGGAGGGCGGAAGGATCGCGGTCTCCTGGGAGGAGCTGCCGGATATGGCGAGAATTCGTGTTTCGGACGACGGGGAAGGGATTGCGGAGGAGGATTTTTATCATATCTTTAAACGATTCTACCGGTCTAAGGGGGCTTGGACAGACAGGCGGGGAGTGGGCCTTGGGCTTTCTCTTGCAAAATCCATTGCACAGGGGCAGGGAGGGACATTGTCTGCGGAGAGCGAGGCCGGTGTGGGATCGGTGTTCACCATGACATTTCCAAAGACAGGCGGAGCCCGTTAAGGGACATGTCATAACAGGAACGGAGGTGGCGTATCCCCGGAAATATGCGGTTATGGCGGCTGTGCTTCTGCCTGCCGGGGCATTGCTTACAGAATTGTAAGGTGATTTTCACGTGATTGTAAGGCTGCCGGGTTATTCTCTTCTTAGGATCCCGCCGGTGCAGCAGGAGAGCGGCTCTAAAAGGCTCTGCGGGCGCCTGGGGATATCAAAAGAAAGAGAGGTGTCTTGATATGGAAATATTGAAGGTGCTTGGCCTGAATAAGGTCTATGGAAAGGAAGAGAATCAGGTTAACGCCCTGAGGGATGTGAACTTTACCATGGAAAAGGGAGAGTTTGCGGCAGTAGTCGGGGAGTCCGGATCCGGAAAGAGCACGCTGCTCAACTGTATAGGAGGACTTGACCTGCCCACTGCGGGGAAGGTTTTTCTGGACGGAGAGGATTTGTATGCCCTGGACGAGAAAAAGCGCACGATTTTCAGGCGCAGGAACATCGGATTTATTTTCCAGGCCTTTCATCTGATCGGGGAGCTTTCCGTGGAGCAGAATATCATTTTTCCGCTTCTTCTGGACCGCCAGAAGCCGGATAAGGAGAAGCTGGAAGAGCTGATGGAGGTATTGGGGATTGCGGACAGGAGGAAGCATCTGCCCGGCCAGCTTTCGGGAGGGCAGATGCAGAGAGTGGCAATCGGGAGGGCGCTGATCATGCGGCCCATGATGATTCTGGCGGACGAGCCGACCGGCAATCTGGATTCGAGGAACAGCCGGGATGTGATGGATCTGCTGGTTCGGGCGGCGCGTCATTACCAGCAGACAATTCTGATGATCACGCACAACATGAATCTGACCTCGGACGCAGACCGGGTGCTGCGGGTGACGGACGGTGTATTGAAGGATCTGGGAGGGAAGCGCCATGAAAAGTTATCTTGATCTAATACCGATTCTCGGTAAGGTACACAGGAGACAGAGCCGAATGGTCCGGATCTGTATTATTCTCAGTGTTTTTCTGGTAACGGCGATCTTTGGAATGGCTGATATGGAGATCCGCAGCCAGAATATTCAGGCAAAAAGAAATTATGGGGAGTGGCACGTTGGTATCCGGGATGTGTCCGACGAGGAGGCGGAGCTTCTTTCGCTGCGTCCCAAGGTGGCTGCCTGCACACGCTACGACACGCTGAACTACAGGCTTTCCATGGACTATGAGATTGCGGGGAAAAAGGCTGTTATAGCCGGCTTTGACGAGAGCGCCCTGGATATCTTTTCCGCCGTGGAATTTCTGGAAGGAGCTTTTCCGCAGGAGGGGGAAGCCCTGGTCGGTAAGGACATGCAAAAAAGGCTTAACCTCAAAATCGGCGATACGGTTATCCTGGGCTGTCCGGACGGAAGAGAAAGGGAATATCGGGTGTCCGGTATTATAGAGCAGCTTCCCATGCTGGCAGAAAAGGATGTCTATGGAATTTCCATGAATATAGAAGATTTCCGTAAGCTGTCCCTGGAGGGGGCACAGGATAACCACGATTCCCTTGTGTATCTGCAATTTTCGCCCTGGTGCAATATCAGAAAGGAAATCAGGCTGATCCGGGAGAGCTTTGGTTTTTCCGAGGAGCAGATGGGAGGCAATGAAGTTCTGCTGGCCACCATAGGCCAGAGCAGTGATTTGAGTATGCTTGCTATTTACGGGATCGCTTTTCTTCTGGCTGTTTTGGTGGCGGTTGCGGGAATCCTGATGATCACCAGCAGCTTAAGCAGCAATATTGCGCAGAGGACAGAGTTTTTCGGCCTGCTTCGCTGTATCGGGGCTTCCAGGGAACAGGTGGCCTGCTTTGTGAAAAGACAGGCGCTTTACTGGTGCAGGACGGCGATCCCTGCGGGAGTTTTGACGGGAACAGTAGTCGTGTGGATTCTGTGCGCAGTGCTCCGGTTTCTCAGTCCCACTTATTTTGCGGATATGCCGGGGCTTGGAATAAGCTGGATCGGGCTGATCTGCGGAAGCCTTCTGGGCATTGTCACGGTTCTGGTATCATCCGCATCTCCGGCCAGAAAGGCATCCGGTGTCTCGCCCCTTACGGCAGTGTCCGGAAACGCATGGGACAGAGCGCCGGTGAGGAAGGCCGTTTCTGCGCGGCTGCGCCGTGTGGAAACAGCCCTGGGATTTCATCACGCCCTGGGAAACCGGAGAAATTTTATCCTCATGACCTGTTCCTTTGCTTTCAGCATTATCCTGTTTCTCGGATTTACGGTGACAATCGATTTCATGCATTATGCGGTGAAGCCCTTAAGTCCTCAGGCACCGGATATTTCAATTGTAAGTCCGGACAATACCTGTTCTCTTCCGGGGTACCTTGCCGAAAGAATCGGGGAGCTTCGGGATGTGAAGCGTGTCTATGGGAGACGGTTTGCCTATGATGTTCCCATTGAAACCGGTGCGGGGCAGGAGTCTGCCTATTTGATATCCTATGAGAGGCACCAGTTCGCATGGGCGCAGGACAGCTTAATAGAGGGATCCCTTCAGGATACCGAAGAGGGAGGCGGCGTTCTTGCCGTCTACCGGCCCGAAGAAGCGAGCGCTGCTCCGGGGAATGCGGCAGGCCTTAAAACGGGGGATGTGATCCGGGCGGATATCGGAGGAACGCAGTGTCAGCTTGCGGTTACGGGCATCTTGAGCGAGTGCCCCTTTAATACGGACAGCGGACAGAGGATCCTGATCTGCTCCGAGGATACCTTCATACGGCTTACGGGAGAGGAGGGCTATACCATCATTGACCTGCAGATGACCCGGGATGCGGCCAAGGATGCGGCAGAGGAGATCCGGGAGCTTGCGGGAGAGGATGTTGTGTTTTCCGACAAACGCCTTCGGAATGCGGAGGTCAGAGGCGCTGTCTATTCCTTTGCCCTGTTTGTGTACGGATTCCTGGGAGTCATTGCGCTGATTTCCGCCGTGAATATCATGAACAGTATTGCTATGAGCGTTTCCGCCCGTCTGCGGGAGTACGGGGCCATGCAGGCAGTAGGTATGGACAGCGGTCAATTACTGCTGATGATCGCCGCAGAGGCGGCCGCCTACGGTCTGTGGGGGATTCTCCTCGGATGCGGCATCGGAATCCCCCTGAACCGGTTCATTTATGAGCAGATGGTGACTCTGCGCTGGGGAACATCATGGGATTTCCCCGCCCTACCGCTGGGAATCATCATTCTGGTGATGGTGGTTTCCCTGCTGGCTGCCGTGTGCGGTCCTGCCAGAAGGATCAGGGAGATGTCCGTTGTGGATGTGATTGCGGACAGATAGGCTGACGGGTTCGTCTTTATGAAATGAATACCTTACGGCGTTCTTTTCCATGGAGAGAGTCTGGCCGTTGATCTCAAAGGAAACCGCTTTTTCGGGAAATCTGAGAACAAGCTCCTGATCCCGGAGAGAGACAAGCTCCGCCCTTATCCCGCAAGGATCCCATTCCAGGGAGATGAGTCTGGTCCAGGTATAGAGCCAGATGCCATGCAGCCTTCCGCAGGGAAACGAATCCGGCACGGCGGGAAGAAACTCAATTACGCCGGGACGGGAAAAGACGCACATCTCAAGCAGGAGAGCGGGCATGGCACCTTGCAGATCCGGGAACTGTCCCCGGTACGGAAAATGCGCCGTAGACAGGTTGCGGCGCACAAATCCGTGGCAGATCAGCTGCGTCAGGTTCTGCTGTGTTTCTTCCAGATCCTTCAGGCGGATGGAACAGAAGGTGCGGTGAATGATTCCGTGTGCGGAGTCGTCCTGCTGTCCGCGCTTTCTGTTTGAAATTTTTATGGCCTGGGCAATCTCCGGCTCCGTATCCGGAAAAACAGCCCGGCCCGGCCACAGATCGTAATGGTGGGAAACGTGGCGGTGATTGTAATTTTCTTCGATTGAGGACCAGGCCCATTCCTTCAGCCCGCCTTCCTCGTCAAGCAAATAATCCGGAAGGGAATCCAGCTGTGCCTTCCAGTGTTCTGTTTTATCCGCCTCTATTCCCAGCGTGCCGCAGGCATCTATTAAATTCGTCAGTACCTCCCGGCAGATGGCGATATCCATCACGGAGTTTATGCGGGTGGGATGGATGCTTGTGCAGGTGACCATGGAATAATCCGGGTTGGGAGTCGGATCCTCCGGTGAGAAGGAGGGGTAAAAAATCACCTTTCCGCTTTCGCTTCTGTCACAGGCATAATCCTCAAAGAACAGAGCGATTTCTTTGAGTGCAGGCACAATGCGGTTCCGCAGAAATTCCTTATCATCCGTACACAGATAATATCCCCAGAACTCGTTATAAATCCACCCGAGACAGCCGGTCCAGCAGTAGTGAGGATAGGTGCGGGAAAAATGATAATACAATCCCGAATCATAGTCGCAGTGCACGCTGGCAAGCAGCCCTCTGGCTCCAAAGAGGCGTACTGCATTGGTTCGGAAATCATCAAATTTGGACTCATAAAAGCGGAAATACGAGTCCATTTCCTCAAACAGGCCTGTATTGTTCCCGGCACACACCTGAAGATTCGTGTTGATGTTGTGCTGTCCCCACATAGGAGGAATCTCCCCGGTATCAATAATCTGATAAAACCGTCCCATGTCATAGAGCTTATCCATCAATGCGGGATCAAGCGATTGCTTCGTGTGGCAGTTTTTCAGCAGCTCCTCCCCTGAAAGGACATAGTTTTCGGGAGAGCCCAGCTCCAGATGGGACAACTCCATACGGCCTCCGAGTCTCTTTCGGTTGCCTTCGACAAAGCGTTCAAAATCGGGAGCGATCCGCATAAAGCTTTCTGCAATCTGCTCCTCGCAGCCAAACCGGAAATCCCTTTCAAGCTTCACGGTTTTCGTGAGGATCAATAGACTGTCAGCCCCGGTCACTCGGATGCCGCTTTCCGTCACCTCACAGCGGCCGCCCTCCAAAAGAAACCGGATGACAGAAACATATCCTTTTTGTCCGAACTCCGGATTATACGCAAAGGCCAGCTTGAACAAGGCTTTGCTTTTTGTCAGCCTGTGAACCGCTTTCTCCATAGCGGGATTCCCAAAAGGATCCTTGTTGGGGGGAAGATGGAGGTCTACGGCCGCATTTAACTGCCCACGGGGTGCCGATAGCCGTGTTGCGGTAAAATCACCGTCATAAACCGCCAGAGATTCGCTTTCATAAATACCCTGTGCGTTTTCCCAGTGAGTTGTGATTTTACCGGAGAGCATATCCAGCCATCGCAGATAATTGCGGGTTTCCGGAATTTCAGGCTGGGTCAGAGTAAGGCTGAAAGCCTGATGGATCCGCAGAGAGCCGGCAGGATAGACAATATCCGCATCCAAATTCATATACTGATCCATACCGGCCTCCCTCTGGGCCTGGTCGATCAGACTGTCAGACTTTTCCGGCCTGCCCTCAAGCACATATCTGCGGATATCCGCCATATACGGACGCAGATCCGGTACCTGGGGTGTCCGGGCCCACTTTGGCTCATAGAGAAGCTCCTGCGTCACTA
This sequence comes from uncultured Lachnospiraceae bacterium, assembly GCA_910586025.1. Taxonomy (GTDB): domain Bacteria; phylum Bacillota; class Clostridia; order Lachnospirales; family Lachnospiraceae; genus Suilimivivens. The sequence continues at coordinate 1,872 of CAJUIO010000048.1, read as the reverse complement.
TGATTTCATCCCGGCAGGGATGACCGGCGATATCCATACGGTGGGAACCGTTGCCGGTATATAAATAATCAGACCGTTCTCCGGCCGGCTGTATGGAACACACATTGCGCAGGGGAAGTACCTTGCGGCGCATTTGCACCGGCATAGGCTCATATTCATAGGAAAAAGGGATTATTTTCATTTTGCCGCTCCTTATCATAAGTTGTTTATTGGTTAAGTATTATTTTGTTACTGTTCACTCGCAGCCGGCAGTCCGCTTTGCGAACACTTGCGGAGCTGCTTGCTTCGGAATCAAAGACTTGCAACAGTGACAAATCGCAAGCAAGGCACTTTGGAGCCGCCGGTGTTTAGGCGCTGTGTTTTAGCGCCTTACGCACCGCTGCGAGCGACATGTAGCGAGAGCGTGCCTGTGGTGATTTGTCACTGTTGCAAGCCGGACTTTGCAAGCGATTGCTTCGCAAGTGTTCGCAAAGCGGACTGCCGGCTGCGAGTGAACAGTAACATTATTTTAAATCATATCGTGCAAAACGAAAACAGATAATTGCTTTAGGTTTAATAACGGAATATAATGATATTAGGGTCAACAGTATCATAGGGGCAATGAACAGTGCCGGAAGGGAGGCCACACGATGCTGAAAAACATTTATTTTGCAAAGAAACCGCAGGAAGAGGAATGCAGAACGCGTCTCAAGGCGGCAAGGGAGCGGCTTGCGGGGCTGCAGACGAAGATCAAGGAGCACAAAATTCCGGTTCTGGTGCTCATGGAGGGCTGGGGAACTGCGGGAAAGGGCAGTATTATCAGCCAGATGATCCAGAATATTGATCCCAGATTTTTTAAAGTGGCGGCCATGGACTCCCCCACGCCCGAGGAGCGCAGGAAGCCTTTTCTGTACCGCTTTTTTGCTCAGATCCCGGAGGCCGGGAAGTTCACGTTTCTGGACAGCGGCTGGATGGATGAGATCACCGGAATGCGCATGAGAGGAAAAATGGATCAGGAGACCTACGAGCTAAGGCTCGACAGCGTCAGGCGTTTCGAGAGGCAGCTGACGGACAACGGCTATCTGGTGATGAAATTCTTCTGCCACATCAGCCAGAAGCAGCAGAGAAAGAGAATAGAGGCTCTGGTCAGCGATATTGATACGAGATGGAGAGTGAATGACAATGATCTGTGGCAGAACAGGCATTATGAAAAATGCCTGGAGGTGTTTGACCGCTTTCTGGATGATACCAACACTCCCTCCGCTCCCTGGTATGTGATTGATGCCAAGTCGAAAAAGTGGGCGGAGCTTCAGGCTCTGGAAACGCTGATACAGGGCATTGAGATCGCACTGCAGAATCAGAGCCTTTCGGTGCCGCTGCTTCAGAACGTGTTCCCTCTGTGCCGGATGCCGAAGCTCTCAGAGATATCTCTTGACAAGAGTATGGAGGAGCGGAAATATAAGGAGGAGCTGGCACGGCTCCAGCGTGAGCTCGGGGAGCTCCACAACCGTCTCTACCGCAAGAAGGTTCCGGTGGTGATCGTGTATGAGGGCCAGGATGCGGCCGGAAAAGGCGGAAACATTAAGCGTATCACCCAGGCCCTTGATCCGAGAGGCTTTGAGGTACATCCCATCGCAAGTCCCGAGCCCCATGAAAAGGCAAGACATTACCTGTGGCGCTTCTGGACCCGCCTTCCCAAAACAGGGCATATTGCAATCTTTGACAGAAGCTGGTATGGCCGGGTGATGGTGGAGCGGCTGGAGGGCTTCTGCAGCGAAAACGACTGGAAGAGAGCCTACAACGAGATCAATGAATTTGAGAAGGAGCTTTACGGATTTGGAGCCGTTATTATCAAGTTCTGGGTTCAGATCGACAAGGACACTCAGCTGGAAC
>CAJUIO010000047.1 GCA_910586025.1 uncultured Lachnospiraceae bacterium | reverse complement strand
TAGCACCCCGCCTCCCCCTTTGTCAAGTGCCTTTTTGAAAAAAATGTAATTTTTTATCACATTCTCTCAAAAGGAGGATGGCGACCGCTCAACTCTCAGGCGAAAATATTGGAAGCACCACATTTCCGGCACTCCCACCTGATTTCTATTGGTAGCTGAACGGAGAAAGAGGGATTTGAACCCTCGCGCCGCGTGAACGACCTACACCCTTAGCAGGGGCGCCTCTTCAGCCTCTTGAGTATTTCTCCTTAATCTGAACTGCTTCCCGCTACCAATATTCTGTTATGAGCTTTCCACAACGCAAAAATTATTATACATAAAGCAGCTTGGTTTGTCAACTTCTTTTTCACATATTTTCTGCAAAGCAATATAATTACATTTATAACCCATGAAAGCTCTGATTATAAAGCTCTTTTCTTCCAGCTTCCCAGCTTATAGCACAGCGCTGTAATGCAGGCACCGAGCACCCAGGAGATCAGGAGGGATATAAAAATACAGGCGCTGTCTCCTCCCGGCAGCTCAGGCGACCGTGTCAGGTAGGCGATTCCATAGGCAAGAGGAATCCGGATCGCCACCGTTGTCACCATGGAAATCCACATGGGCGTAACCGTATCTCCCGCTCCCCTCATTACTCCCGAAAGGCACTGCGTTACTTCCATTGCAATATATCCCACTGCCAGAATCTTCATCATGTTGAAGCTAAGATCCACAAGCTCAGGTGTGGAAGTGAAAATTTCCATCAGGTATCGTCCAAAGAGCAGGATCAGTGCCGTGATTACCGTGGAGGTTCCCACGGCAATGGCAGTACCTTCTTTTGTTCCCTTAACAACGCGGTCCATGCGCTTCGCACCGATATTCTGTCCCGCATACGTAGTCATGGCCGTGCCGAATGAGAATGCCGGCATCATTGCGAAACCATCCACACGCATAACAATCACGTTAGCGGCAATAAACATTTCCCCAAAGCTGTTCGTCAGTGACTGAACCACAATCATGGACATGGAAAAAATGGCCTGTGTCACGCCCGAGGGCAGACCCAGCCGGATCAGATTCCTCATATAGCTTTTCTCAGGAACCAGATATTTCTTTTCCATATCAAAAATATCGCGCATTTTACAAAGCTTTACAAAGGAAAGAACCGCCGATACCCACTGAGCGATAACAGTGGCAAGCGCCACCCCGTTTACTCCCATTCTGAAATATACCACGAAGACATAATCGAGTATAATGTTGATCACGGTGGCGACCAGCAGATATACGAGAGCGGATACGGAATCTCCAAGCCCTCTCAGGATTCCTCCCAGTATATTATAGAAGGCGCAGCCCGCAATTCCCACAAACAATATCATCAGGTAAGACCAGCACCAGCCGATAATACTCTCCGGCGTATCCAAAAGACGAAGCAACGGCATGGTTACAAAGGGAGAAATCACCATGACAATCACCGTGGAGGCAAACGTCATGGTGATGCAGCATCCAATCGACTTCGACAGCTCCCCGCGCTGCCTTGCACCGAAATACTGTGACACCATAATTCCCGCTCCTACAGAAATACCCACAAAGAGCACCAAAAGAAGATTCAGAATCGGGCCGGCGCTTCCAACCGCCGCCAAGGCGTTGTCTCCAACAAATCTTCCGACAATAATACTGTCAACTGTATTGTACAGCTGCTGGGCAATGTTCCCGATCAGCATAGGAATCGTAAAGGCCACAATCTGCTTTCCCGGACGCCCCACCGTCATGTCAATAGGTGCAAAGAGTTTTTTAATTAATTCCATCATAGCAAATCCCTCCAGGTTGTGTGAAATATTATTAATGCCGCATTATTGGTATTCTGCAATGGTCTTTTCAATTCTTCTCTTCACCTCGGCCGCTATCTCATTCGTTTTCATCCCCTTATATTCTTCATAATAAATAGGAGGAAGATATATAATCTTAACCGTGACAGGGCGGATTGAAGGCTCGTCAAAGGGGACAAAGGCATCCAGTAGGGCACAAGGAACGATAGGACATTTTGCCTTCGTTGCGCTCTTGAAGCTTCCTCCCTTAAAGTCCAGAAGCTCATTTCCTTTTCTGCTTCTGGTTCCCTCGGGAAAAATGAGAAAATTCTTTCCCTGGCTCACATCCTCCGAAACTTTATTAATAATCTGCATGGACTGCCTGATATCCTCCCGGTCCATAGCATAAGACCCAAGCGCCTGACTTACTTGTTTGAGAAGAATGAGGTTGCTTGCTTCCTTCTTTATGACAAAGGCGAACGGTCTCGGACAGGATTCAAGGAATACCAGAACGTCAAACAATCCCTGGTGATTCGGGTAAAAAATAAATCCGTCCTCCTTGGGGATATTTTCCAGGCCGTGCGATTCAATTGTGACGCGTCCCGCATGATTAGCTTTTTTTGTGACCTTCTTAATAAAGGCAAAGTTTTCTATATAAGAGGCTCGCCTGCTTTTCCCGCACCACCAGATCCGTATCAGATAGTACGGTACTTTGAAAAGCAGCCTCAAAACCATCAATGTAATTCTCAAAGCCTGATCTCCCGTGCTCTTATTCCTCGTTATAAGCTTTCACTGCCGTCTCGTACAGGTTATTTCCCTGTGCGTCTATTACTACTATAACAGGAAAATCTTTTATTTCAAGCTTTCTTACGGCCTCCGTTCCCAGATCCTCGTAGGCGACTACCTGCGAGCTGACAATCGCTTTGGAGAGCAGCGCCCCCGCTCCCCCTACGGCTGCAAAATAGACAGCGCAATTCCTCATAATCGCCTTGCGGACATCCTCTGATCTTTTTCCCTTTCCAATCATCGCCCTCTGCCCAAGATCAAGCAGCGCAGGAGCATACTTGTCCATACGGCTGGAGGTTGTAGGACCCGCCGAGCCGATCGGCCTTCCCTGCCTTGCCGGAGACGGTCCCATATAATAAATTGTGCTGTTCTCAATATCAAAGGGAAGATGCCCTCCACGTTCAAGTGTCTCGTACATTCTCCTGTGAGCCGCATCTCTCGCCGTATAAATCGTTCCCGAAAGGTAAACATAATCGCCGCTTTTCAGTTCTCTGGCTTCCTCTTCTCCGAAGGGAACCGTTAAGTGTCTTTCCATCTGAATTCCTCTTTCCGTCATAAACCTATAATTCCCTGACACAGTGCCGGTTCACATGACAACAAATATTTACCGCCACGGGAAGTCCGGCAATGTGTGTGGGATATGTGTTAATATTTACTGCCAGAGCCGTCACGCTTCCTCCAAGTCCTCCCGGACCGATACCGGTTTTATTGATCTTTGTGAGCAGCTCCTCTTCCAGCTCCTTCACATAAGGGATCTGCGAGCGGCAGTTCACAGGCCTTGTAAGCGCCTCCTTTGCCATAAGCGCACACTTCTCAAACGTACCCCCGATTCCCACCCCCACTACCATCGGAGGGCAGGCGTTTGGTCCCGCATCCTTAACGGCCGTAAGGACTGCATCTTTCACTCCCTCGATTCCGTCTGATGGCTTAAGCATGAAAACCCGGCTCATATTTTCGCTGCCAAATCCCTTTGGTGCAACCGTAATACCTATATGATCCCCCTCCACAATATCGTAATGTATGACTGCAGGAGTATTGTCTCTGGTGTTTTCTCTGAGAATCGGATCGCTTACCACTGATTTTCTCAGGAAGCCTTCCTCATAGCCCTGGCGCACTCCCTCATGAATGGCCTGTGTCAGAGAGCCTCCCTCAATTCGGACTTCCTGTCCTACTCTGGCAAAGACTACCGTCATGCCGGTATCCTGGCAGATGGGTATCATTTCCCTGGATGCGATCTCGAGATTTTCCTGCAGCTGGTTCAGGATCCGCTTCCCAAGCTCAGACCTTTCCTTGCTCTTCGCCTTGCCAAGGGCAAGCTCCATATCCTCCGTCAGATAGTAATTTGCCTCAATACACATTTCTTTGACTGTTCTTATAATCTCGTTTACATGAATTGTTCTCATCTGCCGCTCCATAGCCCTTTTCAATCTGCAATTATTTTCCTGATTTCTTCCAGCTCTTCCGACGATGCACTCCCCGCCCTGCCGCTTATCACCTGTCCGTCATTCTGATAACGCGGAATCAGATGCATGTGAAAATGAAAAACGCTCTGTCCTGCGGTCTCGCCATTATTCTGAAGAATATTAAAGCCGTCGCATGATAATCTCTCCGTCATATGCGCCGCCATTTTCTTTGCGAGCTTCATCGCTTTCCCAGCCGTCTCCTCCGGCAGTTCATAGATATTTTTGTAATGCTCCTTCGGCAAAATCAGGGCATGCCCCTTTGTCACCGGTCCCAGATCCAGAATAACCCGGAAGTCTTCGTCCTCATGAATGGTCTTTGAGGGGATCTCTCCCGCCGCTATTTTACAAAAAATGCAGTTTTCATCTCTCATATCCGTGTCTCCTTATTTTGTAACTGTTTATTAATAACTGATTTGCTTACTGTTGTTTACATAAACGTAAAGACCTGATCCAGCGCCCTCAAAATCTTAAAGTCTCCTTTCATCTTCATGGAGCCTCCCATAAAGGCCCTCTGAAACGTCATTCGGGCAAACACAATATCATCCATAGTCTCTTTCTTTACCTGAATTTCCACATCGCATGAGCCTGCGGTACCATAATAGCAGCTTTGATCGGCTCCATTTATCTCTATGATCAGCGGCTTTCTCTTTCCCTCAATCTGTATTTTGTATACCGCCTTAAAGCCTGCCTGGGGCGTAAAGTGATTCTTGAAATCATTGATATATTCCTCTTCGTCCTCCACGTCATCGCTTTCCATCATATCTCGGAAAAGGCTTGCAAGCTCCTGGATATCCTCCTTTTGTCTCCGCACGTAGCTGTCGTCCGAGGCATAACTGGACAGCTGCTCTGATTCCTGCGGTGTCAGGACTACATTCTGAGTAATTGAGACCATCTGCTTGACAGCCTGATTGCTGGCCGGAAAGCTTGCCATCTTCTGATTGATGGTGCGGTACATATTTTCCGCCTTTTTCTCTATAAGCTTATTGTATTCCTCATTCGTATCAAAAACGGAGGTGTCAGCAATATATCCGCAGATTCCGCTGCAGGGAAGTCCCCCCAGAATTTCCCAGGCACAGGACAGATCCAGCTTTCCCTCCCGCTCTCCATAGGTGGTGGACATTACCACGGGGCACATATATGTCCTGGAAATCTTTTCTTTGTCACCATAGAGCCAGCAGGCATCCAGAAACTGCTGCATAAAGCCGCCGATTCCATACCACTCCACCGTCGTTGCCAGTATAATGCCGTCCGCCTCCTTCAGTGTCTGAGGCAGAGTCGTGATGCTGTTCTTGGCCTCATAGAGATTAAACCGCTTCACCGCCACATGAAGTTCCTCGAGAACCTCCTGCATTTTATTGATAACATACAGCGTGGGATCATCCATCAGACCTCTTCCGCCATAGTAAATATAGATTTTCATACAGACCTGTCCTTTCACTTGTTTTGCAGCATATACTACGTTAAGTATAAAGCGGAATTTATTATCTGTAAACAAATTTCAGTTTTCCAAGACGTATTTCATCTCCCGGTTCAAGAAGCACGGACGTATTCGGTTCCAGGCGGAGCCCGTTTTTAAAGGTTCCGTTGGTGGAATTCAGATCTGTCATATAGACCTTATTTTCTTCTCTGGCAAATTTTACATGTCTGCGGCTGACGCTCTGATCATTGATCACAATGTCTACACTTCCCGCAAGTTTACCGGCTGTCAGAGGAAGCCTGCTCAGATCAATATGATTTTTATTTCCCTTACCCACTCCGTACAGCTTGTTTTCTCCATTTTCCACCCAGGGAATAAAAATTGTGTTTCCGTGGGCACTTCCCGCTCTCTCCTGTACCTTCTCACAGACAAAGGTCTCCTGATACGGCTTTTCCAACGCACTGCCGCCTCCTGACGCTTCCCTTTTCCTGCCCCTTGACAGGAGCAGATAAATCCCGCTTGAGGCAAACACCGCTCCAGAAAGAAAAAGTCCGGCAACCAGACAGATTGTCTCTCTTTGAGGAAGCTGACAAACGCCAAGTATGTAAGAGAGAATTCCCAGTCCCGCAGCGCCAGAAAGGAGCCAGCCAAACGCCGTTTTCTCTCTGGACTTTTCCGTTTTGTTTTCACCGCCGCATGCTTCCTCATATTGATATTCCCTCTCCGCCGTCTCCCGTCCCGGAAATTCAGGTTCCTCCTGTGGCTGCTTTGGAATTCTTGTTCTTTCTTTATCTATCTGCGCACAATCCTGCTCAAACCACTGCAGCACCTCGTCCAGTACAAACTGATCCTTTTCTACCAGCTCAAGCATTTTATAGGTGAGCTCCACGGCCTCCCCGTCCTCACTGTCCACCTTATCCAACAGGAATTCCAGCAGGACTGAAATATATTTTTTATCCGGCTCGCAGGGGTAATAGAGAAAGGAAAGCTCCTTAGTTTCCACATCCTCATAAATATACTCCGGCCCAAGGAGCAGATTTCCCTCGTTCAGCAAAAATCCCGACATTCTCTCCCAGACCGTTTTCAGCTGCACAAAAAGCTGTCTGAGCTGCCTGCTGCCGATACGGCCGCTCTCATAAAGGCTCGCAAGGTTCTGCTTTGACGTTATTTCATAATACAGAAGTATTTCACCATTGATATGCCGCTCCTTACAGGGGAGAAGCCCCTCGATCTGATTGCCGGTAATCATTCTGCACTGATACAGATCCGCCGCCGAATCCGCAAGCTTTAAAATAATATAATTATGTCTGAAATCCTTATAATATTTTGTTTCCAGCATACGCTTATCTCCTTGTCGTTCTGATTATTTCCAATATATTCAGCTTCTCCGCTCTTTTTACTATAGTGAGGGTCCCCCCATAGCCCGCAGAGGCCACAACCGTCATATCTCCCTGTCTTAGCACCCGTTCCTGTTCCGGAGTATAAAATGGGCCAAGTCCTGCCCTATATGCCATTCGTTTTCTGATATAGGTCTCGTCCACCTCTTTCTTATCCATATCTCCATAAATAACCTCCCCGTAATTATCTGACGCTTCCGTGAATCTGCTGCCCCGAAAGGCCAGCAGATAATTGTCCTGGGAAATTATACATCTGTTGTACAGGAAAAATCCGCACAGAATAATGAGCAGATAGAGAAATAATACCATGGGCATAAGAAAGGAAGCCTCCACTGTCATATACCCATTCCAGTTTTTATTCATATAGCAGTATCACCTCCATTGCCGCCAGAAGAAACGGCACGAAAGGTATAATCGTTTTACCTCTTCCCGTAATCAGCAGACACAGACCGTACACTCCTGACAGAAAAATACCGATAAGCGCTGCCGCCGCACAGAAAAATCCTCCTGTCCACAGCCCCATCACCAGTACCGTCGCCCCGTCTCCATACCCTATTTTTTCCTTCGTAAGCATTGCCAGAAGCAGAAGTATCATTCCCGGCATCATACATCCCGTAACATAGGAAACGGATATCTCTTCTCCTAAAACTATATACACAGCCGCCAGAATTCCGGAAGCCAGAAGACTGGCTGCCGGTAATTTTTTTGTCCGGATATCCCGGTCCGACAGATATCCCAAAAGGAACAGCGCCGCACAGCATCCCGCTTTCTCATACATTTTTATACCCATGCCTTTCTTGCATGGGCCCTTCCCATGCGGGAACAGGCCCAGATACGTAGATTAAAAATTTCAATTTTCAATCTTATTTCCTTCTCTTTCTCATATTTTTTATCCGCAGCTTCTGCAGACGCTTCTGCCTTCCGCCTCCGCCTCGGACAAGGTGACAATATAAACGGTTCTCTTTATGGAAGGGCAGTCCGACCGCCCATGATATCTGTCGCCCCACTCGGTAAGATATACAAGTCCTTTCCCATCAGGCCCGCATTCGCCGCAGGGATAATATTTTCCCCCGGAACCGTTACGGATTTCAGACAGCTCCTCTCCCATTACCGCCTGAATCTGCACTCTGAGGTATCTGCACCCTTCCGTCAGATGATATCTGGTTCCGAAGGGGGTTATGTATACATAAGCTTCTTCTTTCCACGATCCCGGACCGTCCCCGCCTGTATAGCCCACAAAGCCATGTCCGTAGTATCTGTCATTTATTGTGATATTTCCTACGGGAAGCCGCCAGATAAAGGGCTTCATCCTGTATGCTATGCGAATCTCCAGGTTCCCCTCTCCTGCTTCGCGCGTATCGATCCGCATTCCCCCTTCTCCGCCTTCTACGCACAGAAACGGCAGATTCTGTTCCCCAAGGCGGCGCTTAATCTCCTCCTGGGCCATGCCTGTATCATTGCCGCTCCCGGTCTTCCCATATTCCTCTGTGTATGCGTAAAAACAGATTGCACTCCCGGTCTGATGCACCGCCTCGTAGACATCGCTCTGAAACCTTACCATCTCGATTCCGTAAAGAAGCGTGGCCATGAAAAACAGAAAAAGCGGAAGCACCAGACATCCCTCCAATGCCATGCTTCCTTTCAGGCAAAAGGAGGGGAGGAGAGGCGCTCTCTTACAAGCCTTAATGAGAGAAGGGTCCTTTCCTGTTGTTTTTATTCTGTTTTCAAGCCGCATATCAAGAGAGCGCCTCTTCTCCCCTCCTTCCCATTCAGTAATATCCATATGTTCTTTTAAGACTGTACACATTGTTCCATCCTCCAAGCGCTGTAATCTCGGCGGTATATTTTTCCACACACCAGTCCATGGCAAAGCGGGGATTCCCGGAAAGATACCTGATATCCATTTCCATGATATCCATGCTTCTCAGATTTCTGGTACCCTCCGCAAGAAGCCTGAGCATACAGGCCAGATATTGTTCGTAGCCAAGACCACCTTGCTCCGAGGGAGCCGCTCCGGGAATGGCTCCCTCCAGCACACTCTCAATTCCCGTGCTCCACCCCTGTTTCTCTATTTCGATCCGTCCTCCCTCCAAAAGGCATTTCACATCCGCAAGCGCTTCCAGATATGCGCAGGCATACAAAATACTTCTGGTAACGGGCTGGTGAAAAGCCATGTCAAGCTGTACGGCTCTCAGGGCCATGGCAGCCGCCGAGGCCTCACCGTACATCCCGCCGTCGCCGAAAATTTTCTTTGCATTTGCCGCAAACCGCCAGGCCACCAGCTTTCCGGCCACTCCTGCCAGATTCTCATAATCCGACTTTTGTCCCTGCACAATATATTCCAGCTGAAGTTTCAAAAACGACCCTTCTCTTTCCCTCCCGTAGTTCCCCATTTTCTCAAACAGATAAGCCAGAAAGAGACCGTCATCCGCTTTCTTCCACGGAATTCCCCTCATATTTTCCGGTTTTCTTTCTGAAATATAGCCGTCCTGTATGCGTCCCGCCCCAAGTCCCTCCCTGTCTACTCCAAGCAGAAACAGCACATCGCTTCCGAGAAATCCGAATATTCTGTCTGCAGGATTTCCCAGCGCCACTTCCTCCCATTCTCCCGCTTCGTTTTGTATAGTCGGAAGCTCCATACCCGCAATCTGCTCCTGGAGAGCGGACCATTCTCCAAAGGCATTGTCTCTCTCCAATGCAGTGATCCGGCCCGGATCCCCAAAAAGCTCTGTCTCAGGTCTTATGATGCCGCTGTCCTCCATAAATTGGACCGCCTGATATTTCATGGAATTTCCCATTCCCTCCGCTGCCGTGTGCAGTCCGCTTATGGCAATGCTTTTAAGCCGTATATCTCCCCAGGGCCTTTGCTGCAGATCACTTTCACTGTTTGCCCTGATATAAAAGGACAGCCGATCCTCCATATTGGAGACAGAAGGCGTTTTATCAAGGTAGGATGCGTCTATGTAGAGCAGATCATATCTGTCATGGAGGGGAATGCTGAACTCGGCAAGCACCGAGTTCATTCCTATATCCACATCTCCTTCCAGACGTATTTTCCCGGCGTTTTGGATCGTGTGTCCTATCAGAAACAGTACAAATCCTGCCAGCACAGACAGCGAGAGGGAGAGAAATACCGTGAGATATCCCTTCATCATGCCAGAATCGCAGAGCTGTCCGCTGATATTTTCTGAAAAATGATCCCCGTAAGCTCCCGTATCTGATTTTTAAAGATCAGCACCAGCCCGATCAGAACCACGATAATCAGAATAATTTCCACAGTTCCCATTCCCGAATTGTCAGCCAGAATTTTCCTAATTTTATTTTTCATAATTTTACTCATCCTTTCAATTAAAATCGAATTTCTAAATTGCCCCGAAACCGTTCAGAGCCGGAAGCAGGATCAGGAACATAACTACTATGAGCATGATCAGCATAGGAAACAGAAGCTTCGTTCCTGCCTCTTCTCCCTTTCTTCTCGCTGATCTGCGTCTCTCCAAAAGCGCCAGATCCGCCTCCTCGGAAAGCAGGGCCAGCATCCTGTCGTTTCCCTGTCTCAGCTGAGCCGCAAGGAGAAATCCCAGCTTCCGGCAGCGTAATTCCCCACATCTTTTTCCCCATTCCCGGTAAGCGTCATCCTCCGCCACTCCGTTGAGAAGCTGGTAATCACAGATTAATACCTCCTCATACAAAAACAGCCTCTTTCCCTTCCGCTTCTTTTCTCTCTGATAATCCTTACCCATCCTGAGAAATGCATTTTTCACTGTGAGGCCGGCTCCCATATACAGCTGAAGCTTGCTCACAAATTCCGGATACAGCCTTTCGATCTCTTCTCTTCTGATCCTGTTTTTCTGTCTCAGATCCCGCTTCATCCCGTTTGCCGTAAGCACAGCCCCGATCATCCCCGCCAGAGCGGGCAGCAGACTGTAATCCTGCTTCTTTTCCCTCCAGCTTATGGCCTCTCCATGGACTTCCTGCGGCAGGCTGATCACCTGGCTGGTCTTGCTGCCCATATCGCTTTCCTCCAGAAGTCTTTCTATCGCTCCGTGAAATTCCTGTTCCCTGTCAAGGCTTTCCGGAACCACCACGGCTTTGATTTCCTTCTCCCAGCGGCTTTCCCCATAAGACAGAACCGCTGTCAGTATCACCTCCTCCCCCGCCCCGGGAAGTCCCTGATTCATCACCTTCCCATCAGTGCGGATTTTCTCATAGTCACTGCTTCTCCACGCCACGGCAAACGGATAACCCTCAAACCGGGCGGCAAGGTTAAGATCTTCTCTCACTGCGCCAAGATTCTCGTTTTTTCCCGCTACAAGCCCGGGCAGCTCAAGACAAAGCCGATCTTTTAGATTTTCCAGCTCCCGCTGCGAAAAGGCTCGTTCCTCCACCTCATAGTTAAATTCCCGGATTCCCGCGGTTGTTTCCGCCAATAAAGTGACCGCATAATCTCCCTCTCCCCATTCGTTTCTGTACAAATGGTTCCCCTCTGCCAGTCTGTCCTGCATCCGGCTGCCAAGATGCAGGCAGAGAGCAGCTGCCGCCCCAGCTGCGGTCACCGTGATCATCGCCGCATATTTACGACTCTGGTACTGTGCATATCTTTTTTTTACACTTTCTCCGGGATACAGTCCCGCTATGATCTCTTCCGCCTCCGCATCTGTCCCTCCTTTACCCATATATTCCCGGAAGCAATCCCAAAGCTGTCGGCCCGGTCTTCTTCTGATAACTGTCATTTCGGCTCCTTTCCTTATATTTTGACAGAAGCGGTCTTTACCCCCATAGAATAAGCTCCCATGTAGATAAAGAGGCAGAATGTCATGATAAGCGTTCCGGACGGGGAATGATATAGTCCGTCGAAATACCCCGGAGAGGTGAGATTGATATAGACGATAAGAAAGAACGGCATGATATTCATAATCTTCTGTTCCATCCTTCTTGCACTCAGGATTGTCTCGATCTCCCTGCCCGTCTGCGCCTTATTGCTGATTGTCTCCGCTGTTCTTTCCATAACGGATGTCATATTTCCGCCGCTCTCCTTTGCAATGGCAAATACCTCCGCAAACTCCTTTATCTCTTCAATGGAGCAGTCCTGTCCCATTTTTCCAAGCAGCTCCGTAACAGGGAGGCGATTGTCGAGTCCGCTTTTAACCTCACGAAGCATCCTGCAGATGCCGCTGTCCTCTCCATAAAGGCCGGCCAGGTCTCCATAGCTTTTTAAAAGTGCATTTTCCACAGAATATCCCGCCTTCTGGCCGGCAACCGTAAGGGACAGCATCTCCTTAAACTGCCATCTGGCCTCCTGCCGCTTCTTACTGATCAGCTGTCTCTTTTCCGAGCGGTAGAACCAGTACCCTGCAGGCAGCAGTAAAAAGAACGCCGTCAGGCTCTGATAAAAACAGTAGTCAAGAAGGAACATGATTCCTGCGCCCTTCATGAGCAGACAAGCCTCCTCCTTACCGGATATGGCAAAAAACAGATTATTCGGTGATTCCGGCCATTTTAAGCTTTTCATTATTTTTCAGTTCTCCTGTTCTGAGTAATTCCCCTATTACCTTTCCCTCACGAGTCTCGCCCCGTTCCTCAAACCGGAACAGAGTATGGAGCGCCACTGTGCCGTCCTGCCCGGAAACGGGCTCTGCAATCTCCAGCACATGTCTGCTCCCGTCCCGCAGCCTTCCCAGATGAATCATGAGATCAAAGCCTGAGACGATCTGCTTTCTGACGGCGGATACCGGAAGCTCCATTCCCATAAGAACCATGGTTTCCAGCCGGCTTGCCACATCTCTCACACTGTTGGCGTGAACCGTTGTCATTGCGCTGTGTCCAACATTAATGCTTTGAAGCATGTCCACCGCCTCCTTTCCCCTGACCTCGCCCACGATCAGACGGTCGGGGCGCATCCGAAGCGATGTCCTGATCAGATCTCTTATAGTGATTTCCCTGCACCCCTCCACGTTTGCGTTCCTCGTCTCCATACGTACCAGATTGGGCAGATCCTGAAGCTGAAGCTCTGCACTGTCCTCAATCGTAATTACCCTCTGCTCTCTGGGAATCAGCCCCGACAGCGCATTCAGAAAGGTGGTTTTTCCACAGCCTGTTCCGCCGCTGATCAGGATATTGCACCCCGCTCTCACGAGCTTTTTCAGAAAGCCGGCCGCCGCCTCATTGACAGAGCCAAGCGCGAGCAGCTTCTCCATGGTGACAGCCTCCTCCGGGAAACGCCGGATCGTCAGAATCGGTCCGTTTAAAGCCACCGGGTACAGCACCGCATTGACCCTTGATCCGTCCTTCAGTCTCGCGTCCACAATGGGCGAGGCTTCGTTGATCACGCGGTTGCAGTCAGCCGCTATCTGCTGAATAACATGATTCAGCTTTTCTCGGGTTTCAAAGCAGACCGAAAGCTGTATGAGTCTGCCCTCCCTTTCGACAAAGACAGGATCCGTACCGTTTACCATGATTTCCGTTATCCCGGGATCATTAATCAGATCCTGAAGGATTCCCAGCCGCCTGATGGCATAAAATATTTCCCTGCGCAGAGCCGTCTTGGTTTCCAGATCCAGATATCTGGCCTTTTCGTCACGGAGAATTTCCACGTCGATCATCTCCTTGATTTCCTCCTCGCTCATCTGTCTTGAAAGATCGAGCCGCTCCATAATCCTGCCGTGAAGCCCGGAAGGATCACCGCTATTCTCCGTCTTTTTTCCCGAACAGGTCGGGGAATATTTCGTTCCTGATATATGCTGCCAGTTCTCCATAGGTCAGTTCCTCAAAACGAAGAGGAAGCTGTCTGAAAACCGGAAGACGCCATTTCTTTGTCTTTGATATGATGCCCCCATACTTCATGTCCTCCAATGCTCTTTCATACTGTTCCACCTTGGCTGCCGCAAGCGGATCTTCCCGCACAATGGTGTATATGTGGTCGCAGCTTTGCAGCACCTCCCACAGATCCGCCAGACAATCCGACAGGTCCAAAATGAGATACTCATACTCGCTCACTCTCTCGATCTCCCGGAACAGATCCACCCACTGGGCTCCCCGGATCCCCACAAGAGACTGATAGATCATGGCCGGAGGGATAAAATCCATCCCATTCACACTCTCCACCATGCTTTCCAGACGGTAATATATCTTTTCTCTTGCACAGTTAAAATAATATACCAGATCCGATATATCATTCTTGAATATTCTGCCCAGCATCCTCCCAAATCCTGAATATGCCTCAAAGTTCAAATAAAGGGTTTTTCCGCGACGGGCCAGCATCTGGCCCAGAGTCAATGAAAATGTAGTCTGAAGACACCTCCCAACCGGGGTGTAGATTCCAATGATGTGCATCTTTTTCGTTCCGACTCTCAAAACCGTTCCGGTATCCTGCGCCTTTTCCGTGTAGTACTCCATCACCTCCCGCAGGACATTCTGGCAGGACTGATATTTATTGATATGACACAGAGCCCTGTTTAAATTAGTTCCGTTCTCACTGAGAATGATAATGTGAGGTATTTTTAGTTTTTCAATCTCCTGTTGATATGCGTTTTCCGATATGAGCAGGCACTCGATTTCTTCCTTTTCCGCATAGGATAAGAAGATGTCCGCCTTTGTAAAGACATGGATTTCGAAAGGAACGTTCTCCCTCTCGCTGATATAATCCATCAAACGATATGCATAGCTCTCCTCACCGTCAAAAACCGCAAGGATTCTTTTGTTCAATGATATCCCCTTTCTGTTTTGATATTTTGATGTCAAGCTGCTTGATTGGTACTGTTACTCGAAAAGGTGGAAGGAAACTTTCCAAAGACCTTCAGAATAAAATTACTAAAAATAGATAACTAAGACTGTCTTTCGTTGTAATGTGAATTATATTAAATATTTTTTCTCTTGTAAAGTAGCTTATCGTATTTTTTTAAATTTTGGTACAATGTTACAAATCCACACTCACCTGAACGTTGGAAAAAGCCGGAAAACCCTGTATTTTCAAGGCTTACCGACTTTTAAAAATTTACCAAACAGCTCGTTAAATCATCATATAAATGTGGATGCCGTAGAGCATCAGAACCCCCGGGAAGCCAAGAGCGCCTGAAGCAAGAAACGTAATGGGATTATAACCGATTTCAATTCCCGGCATCTGTCCGGAGAAAAGATAATTCCCGAAATAGATCATCAGCATCCCCAGCACTCCCCGGAGAATAAAGTTGACCACCATTTCCGTACGGCTTTTGAAGGCTCCTATCATTAAAACCGCCGCAAGCACTCCCACAATCCACAATACACCGCTGTATATATCCATCTTCATCCCCCTATCTGTCACAGGAACCGGGTATTTCATAATACTATATGCCCGGGACTGTCAATTATTCCACATTTCGGGCACCTTGCCGGACAAATATCCCGCAGCCGGACTCCAAAGCCGTGCCCGCTTATGTCCTCATCTGTATAAACAATATTTTTTGTGTCTATACTTGTTAAAAGGTAATTATTGGATATTATCGGAATATTATGTAAAGAACAGACGCAGTGCACACAGATGGGAGCAACCAATATGAAGATGTTTTTCAGCCAGTCCTCAAAGACCAACCGAACCCTGTCAGAGCGGGAAATTGAAAGAAACGCCCTGCTCTCCGATCTGGAAAAGACAAAGATAGCTCTGGAAACCGCCTATGCAGGCTTTGACAATGTGATTGAACCGGATCTCATTGACTGCTATATCTATGAAGTGAATTCTGTTTTGAAACGGTACAAATTTCTGATGGAACAGGCAGCACACCTGTGTATGCTGCCTGATGAAAACGAACAACTTTCTCCTTTAGGCAAGGAAGCCCCTGCTGCTTCCCTGATCAGCTAAATTTTCTGTCAGGTTATTTTTGCCGTAGGTAAGTCCCGCATAGATTGTCTGAGTATTGGCCATGACTGCAGGCGACGTATCCTGGCCGCTGACCGCCTCATAAGCGTCATGAAGCTTTCTCATCATGGCCTCCACGTGACCTAGCTCCTGCGCGCTCTTCCTTGCGTCCGCCCTGGTCAGCTGCCTGTCAAAAAACGTATACAGTGCCAGCAGATTTCCGGCCAGCGCATAATCATAATTCAAAGACATCATCAGCTCGTGAAGGCATCCCTTTGCCCTTTTGATTCCCTGGCGGAACCCTTCCGTATCCTGATTCTCAAAAGCCTGCCGGGCCTCCTGTATATAAGTCAGAAACATTTCATACAGGATTACCACAAGCTGCGTTTTGTTCGCCGCGGATATCCTTCGGGTAAACTGCTGCTTCAATTCCCTTGTCATTCTCTTACCGTCCTTTCAACTGTATGCTCCGGAACCTACTGCAGAAGCTGAAGCACCTGAGACGGCCTTTCGTTTGCCTGGGCCAGCATGGAGGTGCTTGCCTGAGCCAGAACCTGCATATTGGTATATTCCGTCATCTCCTCGGCCATGTCCGTGTCCATAATCCGGCTGTAGGCGGATGTCATATTCTCTTCCGTAATATCCAGGCTGTTAATAGTATGCTCCAGACGGTTCTGGTATGCGCCAAGCCGGCTCCTCACACTCGAAATAAATTTAATGGCTCCGTCTGTTCTTGTAATGGTGTCCCTTGCACCCTCCTCGGTACTGAGGTCAATGGAGGAGATTCCCATATTTACAAGCGAAACCTTGGGGATACGGATATCCATCTGCTGCCCCTCATTGGCTCCGACCTGCTTATCCAGGGAGCCGAATCCCTCAACCTCTATGGAAAGAGGCATGGTGACAGCCGCCTTAAACTCCAGCTTGATCTCAAAGCCCTGGCCTCCCGTGATCGTAACCACATTCCCGTCAGTCTGGGTAACCTTGGCATCGGCCGGGAACCCGGTACCTCCCTGAAAGGAATCGCGCGCCGCTATAAAGTCAATGTTTCCATTGGCATCATACTGAATATTCATTGCATCAATCTCGTAAAGACCCGCATCCGTCTCATCGCTGTAATATGCCACCTTCGCATCCACATTATCCGTAAATCCCCGGAGGTCAAAGGAGCCGTCCAGAAGTGTCTGTCCGTTAAACTGAGTGTCGGTCGTGATTCTCGAGATCTCTGCCTTGAGCTGGACAACCTCCTGATTGACAACCTCCCTGTCTCCGTCTGTCAGGGTTCCTGTACTGGCCTTCACCGCAAGCTCATTGATTCTCTGAAGCATTGCGTGGATCTCACTCATGGCTCCATCCGCCACCTCAATGATGGAAACGCCGTCTCCCGCATTCTGATTCGCCGCCTTAACACCCTCGATCTGTGCGTTCATTCTCTTGGCAAGCGCAAGTCCCGAAGGATTGTCTTTTGCGTTTACAATCTTATAGCCGGAGGAAAGTCTTCCCAGGGAAGCCGCCAGCCTCTTGTCATTTTTGTTTAAGCAGTTTGTCGCCATCACTGCGGATGCATTATAATTGATTTTCATATCCTGTTTCCTTTCTATTCGCTGATTTTCTGCACAAATCCTATGTATGCCTTTGCCGCTGCATACAGGGTGTCTGAAGTCTGTCCCGGAATCCTGTCCCTGCTCATCTTTTCGGAGAACTCCGCAAGGTTCAGATTCTCACCGGCAATAAACCGGATGTCCCCCATCTCCAGCCCTTCCTCTGCAAGCATTTCCCTAAGGAGGTCTTCCTTTTGGCTCATAAGGCCGCTTCCCTGACTGCTGCTGCAGATTCCGTAGCCGGAAAGTCCCGCCTCCGTCACGGTAAATTCCGCCGCGCATCTGCCAAGGAGCTGTGTTTCCATGGTAACCGCCACCTTGCTCTCTCCGGCTTTGCCGTGAATTACCTTGAGGTTCACCGCAGTGACCTCCCCGCCGATTCTCACGGGCATTTCGTAATTCTCTTCCCTTGCCATGGATTTCATAAAGGAAATCTGTTTGTAAAGAAGACTCATTCCTCTCACATCCAGAGAACTTCCCGTCCGGGTAAAGGCCGTATTCTCAAGCGCCTGCTGCATCCGGCTCATAAGGCCCTCATAAGCCTCGGATGCAGCCTCTCTGCTTTCTAGCGCATCCGGAAACTCCGTAAACTCAAAACCGTCTCCGCCTCCTTCTTCCACAGAGGAATCTGCCCGCACGGAATCATCCGTTTCTCTTTTCACCAGCCTGCCAAACCTTGCAAACCCGTCATAAGCGCCCTTTAGCAGCTCTCCCGCCGCCATAAGATTATCCGCCGTTATGGACTGTCCGTAGTTCATCAGCTGGCGCAGCACCTCGTCCTCGCTTCCCGCCGCATATCTGACTTCCTCAAACACCATATGGTCATATTCCGCCTGGGCGGTCTTTGTCTGACCGGCATCCACCGCTTCCTCTAATTGCTGTCTGGTTCTTATATAACCCTTTTCAATCTGCTCCGTAATGGACTGTCTCTCTGTGCTTCTTGACCGGATGCCTCCGAATTCGTCACTCACGGCATAATCCATATGTTTTCTTCTTGAGGAGCGCACCGCCGTAAGAAGATTATTCAGGGTCGCTTCCGCTCCGGTCTGCATCATGGCGCCAAGAGCCGCGTCATCCCCCTTTTCCACCTGGCGAAGCAGCCTGTAGATACCGATGTAGGCGCTTCGCTCCTCCTCGGTGATATCATTTCTCTGCTCCATCTTATACAGGAATCTGCTGTAGGATTCCATCTCAGCTGCCGGATCCTGCGGCCTATCATTCAGATATTCTTCCAGCTCTTCCAGGGACATGGTAAGCGGGTTTACGCCTTCTCTTATCATCGAAAGCACAGTGCCGGGCTTCATCTGATCCACAATACGTGTAAGAAGAGCCTCCGAACGCCGTACCTCCTCAAAATTCTCTTCCGTCATCTCCATGCTGTTGTAGCCCATGATCCGAATAACCTTCCGGCTCTGCTCCGTGATCTCTTTTCCCAGATCCTCAAGGATATCATCCACATTCTGAAACGCTTTCCGGATGGAATCTCCCAGATCGCTTCTAGGTGCCGTCATCAGGGGTTCATAGCTTTGCTCCGCCCTCCGGTACTGCTCCTGCCTTGCCCTTCCTGAAGCCTCCACCTCGGGCAGAGTATTTTCCTCCGACACCTGGGCCGCTATGGCTGCGGGAGCCACCCTTATGCTTTCCAGCACAAAAAGGGTCTGCCGGTATAAGCCGCTCTTTGTGCCGGCTTCCCCCGCATCCGTTTCCTGCACCAGACACTGGTCGCTTTGCTTCTCCGCTTCCTTCAGTCTCTTGATCAGCTCCTCCATGGGAGCCGTCTCAATACGAAAACCGCTGCGCAGCAGCCTCAGATTTGCGGTGACTGTCATGGAGAGCCTTACTTCTTCCAACAGTCTTCTTGCCTGAAGATTTCCGCCTTCCTTCCCCCTTGCGGGAACCGGTTCAAAGCTTTGTCCCTCTCTCCCAAGCCGGCTGGCAATATAAAACAGGTTTTTGAGGTTAAAGGGCAGCTCTCTTTCCAGAACAATGTCAACCGCTCTCTCCTCGATCTGCTGTGTCTTCTCTTCAATGGAAGCCGCCTGCCAAAGCAGACTTTCCGTTCTTGTAATGTCTGTTTTCGCAGGAGGCGTTCCGTCTGCGATTGCCGCGGCAGCGGACGCTGCGAAATCCTCCTCCTTTTCGGGGAGCCTCAAAGAGCCGATCCGGTGGGTCCGAAGAAGCGTATCCTCATTAAGGGGGATTCCCTTTTCAATCAGCCACACAGCCTCCTTCACCGTACCCTCCCCCACGGGAAGTCCGGCGCGTTCAATCACCTTTTCTATCTGGGGCATCAGCTTTTCAAAGTCCACCCGCTCCGGCTTCTTCGCATAATATCCGGAAACAGCTCCCGCCTCATAGTAGCCCCTTCCCTGACGGTCCGCCCCGGCAGCCGAATACCGGGCCGTATAGAGATTCTCCACCGTGGGATCCAGTTCGTTTTCCACCATATATTTTACGGAGCCCTCGGGAAGCTCTCCCACTTCCTGCATGGTACCCCATGCCTCCATGACAGCCTCGGCATTTTGTCTGGTCAGAGGAATGTCCTGCCGCTCAAACTGTTTCCTGAGCTCTCTGGCAAAGGTCTCGCTCCCCGTGATCTCCCTCAGCTGGTCGTCTCCAAGGGTATCCGTATATCCGATGATCTCAGCGCCGCCCTTAAGGAGCGCTGCCTTGATGCGGTCGACAATGGTGACAACTGTCTCTATATCCGTGCTCCCCGGGTGGAATCCATCCTTCTGCAGTCTTGCAAAATCTTCGTCAGACATAGTATTAGACATTACTGCCATATAGTTTCTGCGGGCCGTGATATCCTCCTGCCCCGCCGCCTGCATCACTTCCTCAACGGTCCGTCCGTGACCTGCATAAGCGTTGTTATCCATAACTGTGCCAGAAATGTCTAATGCAAAACTGTTCTGAGGCGCTCTCACGGTGCCTTTTGAACCACGATATACAGTTGTACCCCTGTCTACATTTACATGAGTACGGGCAGAATCCTGATCCACCCTTTCAAAATTAATATTCATATCACACCTCAATCTATGCAGCTGCACACAGACCTCTCCTTTTATCTGTGTGAAAAGGGTGAATGTATCCAAGTACATTCACCCTTTATTTCGGCACATTAGTTTTGATTCTTAACCTTTAAAAGCCAAAGATTAGTGCAGTGTAAGGAGGCAGGTCCACGGTTATGCTGAGATTTTTATGGCTGTCCGCATCCTTAACCGCGCTGATCCCGGCAGGAACCTCTTCTCCGTTTCCTCCAAATCTCTTTTCATCGCTGTTTAACAGCAGCTTATATTTTTTCTTCTTGGGAACCCACACTTTGTAACCCTCCCACTTCATAGGAGTCATGTTGATCACAAACAGAAGGTTATTTTTGCCGTCCTCCGACTTGCGGCAGAAGCTGTACGTGCTTCTCTCCCTGTCATCACTGTTCAGCCATTCAAAACCCGCCCAGTTATTGTCATTTTCATACATACAGGGGGACTTGCGGTACAGGGCAAGGAGCTCCTTCACATATTCCTGCATCCCCTTATTCAGATCCTCGGCAAGCAGAAACCAGTCAAGCTCTCTCTCCTCACTCCACTCGCGCTCCTGCGCAAATTCCTGGCCCATGAAAAGAAGCTTCTTTCCCGCATGTCCGAACATATAGGCGTAGCCGGCTCTCAGATTCGCATATTTATCTACCTTGTAGCCCGGCATCTTGTTTACCATGGAGCATTTCAGATGAACCACCTCGTCGTGAGACAGAGGCAGGATATAATTTTCGGCATCATTGTAGCTCATGGCAAAGGTCATGGCATAATGATTGTCCTTCCTGAAATAAGGATCCAGCTTCATGTATTCGCAGAAATCATGCATCCACCCCATATTCCACTTGAAGCTGAAGCCAAGGCCTTCCTCCTCAACCTTGCCCGTGACCTTGGGCCATGCGGTTGACTCCTCCGCAATGGTCATAAAGCCCGGATAGGTTCCCCGTATCACTGAATTGAGATGTTTGAAGAACTCTATAGCCTCCAGATTCTTGTTCTCCCCATATTTG
This sequence comes from uncultured Lachnospiraceae bacterium, assembly GCA_910586025.1. Lineage (GTDB taxonomy): Bacteria > Bacillota > Clostridia > Lachnospirales > Lachnospiraceae > Suilimivivens. The sequence continues at coordinate 5,804 of CAJUIO010000047.1, read as the reverse complement.
TTGGGAACCCACTGACCGTCCCTTTTGCCATAGTCCAGATAGAGCATGGAAGCAACCGCATCCACCCGGATTCCGTCAATATGGAATTCCTTGATCCAGAACAGTGCGTTGGCAATCAGGAAATTCTTCACCTCATATTTACCGTAGTTGAAAATCTTGGTCCCCCAGTCCGGATGCTCTCCTTTTCTGGGATCCGGATCCTCGAAAATACACTGTCCGTCAAATCTGCCAAGCCCGTGGGCATCTGTTGCAAAATGCGCCGGAACCCAGTCCAGGATAACGCCGATTTTATTTCTGTGCAGCTTATTGATCAGATACATAAAGTCAGAAGGCTCGCCATAGCGGGAGGTGGGCGCATAATAGCCCGTCACCTGATACCCCCAGGAACCGTCAAAGGGATATTCCGCAATGCCCATCAGCTCAATATGGGTATATTTCATCTCCTTCACGTATTCCGTAATCCTGTCCGCAAATTCTCTGTAATTGTAGAATGCCTTTTCCTCAGGCCTGGGATGACGCATCCAGGATCCGATATGACACTCATAAACGGCAAGCGGCTCCTTGTAGTAATCCTTTTCATCCCTCTCCTTCATCCATGCATCGTCAGACCATTTAAAAGCGGAAAGATCCGTGGTTCTTGATGCGGTTCCCGGACGAAGCTCCGCCCAGTTCGCAAAGGGATCCGCCTTGTAAAGCTTTTCACCGGAAGGCGCAGTGATCAGGAATTTGTAGAGCTCCCCGCAGCCCACATGCGGAATGAAAAGGGCATAAATCCCTACCGGTCCCAGTTTTTCCATGGGATGGGCGGTTTCATCCCACCCGTTGAAGGTTCCGATCACGTGGACGCTGGCCGCATTGGGCGCCCACACGCCGAAAAACATACCCTTAACTCCGTTTTCCACTGAAGGATGGGCACCCAGCTTTTTGTAGATGTCGTAGTGCGTCCCCTGTGAAAACAGATATTGATCCGCCTCCGAAATAAACACTGCCGCTTCTGTCTGCTTTTTCTTCTCCATACGAAAATAACCCCCGTTTTGTTAATAATGCATAAAATCGTTTTCTCTGAGAACGATCATATCCTCCTTGTCATATCTCTTCCCGAAAAGCACATCGAAATAGTGCTTCGGCGTTTTCTTATCCGCAAAATAAATAGCCTCGTCCACCAGCTCCTCGATCTCCGCAAGCGTCACCTCATGGTCACTGGTCTGCATATCCGCAATTCTGGTATGAAGCGCCAGTACTCCAAGCTCGTCGATGGAGTACTCCTGTTCCAGAGCATATTTCTTCGCATATCTCACAAGCGTCTGGTCATCGAGAGCTTCCACATCCACCCGCAGGTTGAAAATCGGCAGAAGCTCGGTATATTTTGTAAGGAAATCATTCATTGCGGACTTGGAATCCTCCAAAATGACCACCAGTCCCCTGTCCTCCTGATTCAGCTCCTTCACAACCGCGCTCACCCCATCCTTTTTCAGCGATGCCGCCTTTTCTATGATCAGCGCTCCTCCGGAAAGCTTGGCCAGCGTTGCTCCCACGTCCTTATGGTTCATGGTATCGCCTGATATCTTGGCAACTCTGCCCGAAAAGTTATTGTCAGATGTCTGAATCTCCTTTACCAGCAGCTTGGCGAGCGCGATAGTCCCCGTTCCCTCCTCCCCGGTAATGATTACGTTTCCGGTATAGGATGCCATGCTGATGTTGTCAATCGCCTGGGCAATCTGCCTTCTCGTCTTTCCATGATGAAGAAAGGGGGCGAATCTCTCTTTTTCACTCTTGGTAAGCTCCCGGTTCTTCTGCCTTTGATCCGCCTCCGAGGCAGGCTCACCCTCCTGTGTACCCTCAGGCTCCGTCATCTCATCATCATCCGGGACTTCCTCTTCCTCTTCCTCCTCATCCGTTTCAGGGTATTCCTCCTCCGGAAGGTCTTCCATGAACTCCTCTACGAGGTCTTCCTCTATGACATCCTCATCCGTGATGTCCTCTTCCATGTCGCCGTCTTCGGCGGAAATGCTTTCCGTCTCATGAGCTTTCCCGGCATCCTCCTGCTGAAAAGTATTCTCCACCAGGCTTTTTTCTATGTTGCGCAGAAGTTCCTCTTCGTCTGCTCCGGACTTGTCCGTATCCACCTTCTCCGGTTCCGGCACCGTCCGGACCGCTTCTTTTGCCAGCTCGGAGCTCTTGACGATCTTTGGTCTCTCACTGGCCGCCTTTTTTCGCTGCTCCTTTATCGCCGCAGATACGATAGCGTTTTCAAGCTCCTCCAAAAGACCCGATTTGGTGGACTCGTCAAAGTCGGCAAACAGCGTGTTTGTCTGCTTATGTACCCGTTCCTTGATCTCCTTGAGCATTTTCTGCTCGTTTTCTTTTTTTATCTTTTCCCACTCGGACATGATATCTTCGATACTGAGCTGCCCGGTGATCTGTTTCTCTATCTTCTGCTCCTCCGGGGTCACAAAGCTGAGCTGTCCGTCGTACTCCTGGGAAAGAATGTTGTCATATCCCGAAGGCTTATGGAAGGTTCTGATAATTCCTGTATTACTGAGAGCCGGATTTGCGCCGGCCTGCGGAATCACGGCAGTTGCCGCCGCATCCTGTGCCTCCAAGGGAGCCGCCGCCGCATCGGGCGCACTGTTTTCGGCCGGACGGACCGACTCCGTCATATTTTTTTCCTCAGGATGCCGGGGCTGTGTCCCTCTGGCCGCCCCATCCTTTTCAATCAGCTCCGACACCACGTCTTCAATATTTACTTCCGCCGTATTTCCGAAAAAGACCTCCTCAGATACCGGCTTTTCCTGCCTTGCGATTTCGGGAACCAGTATCTCCTCAGCCAAAGGCGGCATCTCCTCATCCTCCCGGGCATCGTCATCCGTCCCGTTCTGCCGCGCTTTGTCCTGCGCTTGTTCCTGTGCGGATTTCTTTTCGTCCGCCGCAGGTTCAGGCTCCTCCTGTCTCTGGGGCATCTGCCCTCCGGGTATCTCTCTCACCGCTATTTCTTCCGTGGGATGCTGCTCCAGAAATTCCTTCATGCTCTCCGCCAGCTCCTTTTGAAGGTTAAGGGTGTTAAACTGGCTCACGTCCACGGTTTTGACCTGGATATCTTCAATGTCCTGGCCCGGAATCTCCTGAGTGGGATCGGTAAGGACATTTTTTTCGATACTGAATTCGTCGTCGTCCTCCTCCTCCGTCTCCGCGCCCGCTTCCTCCTGGATCGCTCTTCCCTCGGCCACAATCTCCGGTTCACTGATATTACCGCCGTTTTTGATCTGGTCATATTTCATCTGCTGCTCTTCGGACAGGGGTTGATGAAGCTTTTTCAGCTCAAGCGCCTTGAGCACGTATTTCCCTTCTCCAAACCACAGGAACATCTCGTCACATTCTTCAATACACTTGGATTCCAGTCCGACCCTGTGATAGAGATAGGCAAGCTCATACGCCCATTTCTCACGATAGTCTCTCTTTTTAAACTCCTCGAGAACCGCAATCCTCTCTTCCAGGCTGACCTCCTGCGCCTCATAAAGCTTATATTGAAGAATGTATCGTCCCGTGTCCTTCGGCGCCAGCTGCACAAATTCTTTGTAGTATTCAATGGCCTGCACATATTCTTCCAGTTTGATGGATAACTCACAAAGAGAATAGACAATAAGACGTCCTCCCGCATGCCTTGCATAGGCAAGAAGAAGAATGTCCCTGCTATCCTCATATCTTCTGTTAATCTTATACAAATCGCTGATGGTGCACAGCATCATCACGCTTTTAACCCTGCGCCAGTCAATGGTATCCGCTATTTTAACAGCCTGCGCGTACTCGCCCTCCGCAATCAGAGCCTTGATCTCGTCCGCACGTACTTTGTATTCATATTTATCCAAAGTGCACACCTCATAATAAGCCTTTTTTATCTTTTTAGTGTACCATAATGTGATATTTATGTCAAAAACTATCAGGTATTCCGGCACAGATAATTGGTCAGATCTGCGAATTCCTGAAGGGTAAGAGCCTCACCCCGGACAGCGGGATCAAGGCCCAGCGCCGCAAGGGCCTGCGCCGCCTGCTGCCTTGTGATCTCAAGCTCCCCCGCATTCCCCAGACTGTTTGCCAGAGTCTTCCTCCTCTGGTTGAACGCCGCCCGTATCACGGCGAACAGAACCTCCTCGTCATCCACCGCAATCCGGGGCTTCTCATACCGGTCAAGGCGGATGACGGCGCTTCCCACCTGAGGCCTTGGAATGAAGCAGTTAGGAGAAACATCTGCGACTATCTGGGGCTTTGCGTAATACTGCACCGCAAGGGACAGCGCCCCATAGTCCTTTGTTCCGGGTCCCACCTGCATTCTCTGCGCCACCTCCTTCTGCACCATGACCGTAATGCTTTTGAGCGGGACATGACTCTCGAACAGACCCATGATAATCGGCGTGGTGATGTAATACGGAAGATTCGCCACCACCTTAATGGGTCTGTCCTGATTCCTCTCCCGAACCAGACTGTTGATATCCACCTTCAAAATATCCTCGTTGATTACCGTCACATTTCGGTAATCGGACAGCGTATCCTTAAGAATGGGGATCAGGGCCCTGTCAATTTCGACTGCCGCCACCTCCCCGGCACTCTCCGCCAGATACTGAGTCATGGTTCCGATCCCCGGTCCGATCTCCAGCACGCAGTCTTCTTTCGTAATCCCGGCGGCATCAATGATCTTTTCCAGGATATGGCTGTCAATCAGGAAATTCTGTCCGTAACGCTTCTGAAAATTAAAATTATACTTCTTCAGGATCTCTATGGTCCCGGTAGGGTTTCCAAGTGTAGGCATGCCGGCCTCCTTTTCTACTGGTTTTATACTGCATCAACGCCAAACAGTCTCATTGCATTGCACTTTGTGATCTCTATGACACTCTCCGCGTCCATTCCCTTTATTCTTCCGATCTCCTCCGCTATGTAAGGCAGATTCAGAGAACTGTTGCGTTTCCCCCTGTGAGGAACAGGGGAAAGATAAGGGCTGTCCGTTTCCAGCACAATATTTTCTATGGGCAGAAATTCCACCACCTCCCTGAGCTTTCTGGAATTCTTAAAGGTGACCACTCCTCCGATTCCAAAATAAAAACCCATGGAAAGATAGTCCCTTGCCATTTCCCTGGAATAAGCATAGCAGTGGATGATTCCGCCTTCCTCAAAGGAGCGGTGTTCTTTTATCATGTCAAAAGTATCCTTTGCGGCATCCCGTGAGTGAATGACCAGCGGCAGACTCACCTCCTTAGCCATTTCCAGCTGCCTGGCAAACCATTTTTTCTGGATATCCGCGGGCGGATTGGCCTCCCAGTAATAGTCCAGCCCGATCTCGCCTACCGCAACGACCTTCCCTCCGTTTTTTATGGAATTCTTTCTGATCAGATCCGTAAGCCATTCCACACTCTCATCCGTAAGCTCCCCTGTTCCCGAGGGGTGAACGCCCAAGGCGGCATGGATAAAAGGAAATTCCCCGCAAAGTGCCAGTGTGGTTCTACAGCTGTCAAGATCCGCAGCTATGTTTACAATCCTGCCGATTCCGCCTCGTTCCATACTGCCAAGCAGCTTTGCACGGTCCTCGTCAAACGCCTCGTCATCATAGTGCGCATGTGTCTCAAAAATCACGTTTCTACCTCCCGAATATAGATTCCTGAAATTTTTCTTAAAAAATTTTAAAAAAAGACTTGCATTCTAAAAAACATTATACTATAATAACACTTGCGTTGCAAATGATGCAGCGAATCACAAAAGAACGCACCGCTAGCTCAGTTGGTAGAGCACCTGACTCTTAATCAGGGTGTCCAGGG
>CAJUIO010000046.1 GCA_910586025.1 uncultured Lachnospiraceae bacterium | reverse complement strand
ATCATTTTATCATAATCCCTCAATATTTTCCACTATTTGAAATTGACTTATTGTATTTTCCGCCCATTCTGTTATAATAGAGGTCATGGAAGCATAGCTCAGCTGGGATGAGCGCTCGCCTGACTAGCGGGAGGCCATGGGTTCGAGCCCCATTGCTTCCATTTTTTTGTCCGTTTTCCGCCCCGTCCCCGTGCCGCTCTGTTCCATTACCAGTTCCTGCGCCGTCCCCCCATTCTGATGAGCCAGCAGCTTTGCCAGCGTTTCCAGAATATGTTCTGCCGTCATTCTCCCCTCATCTCCCATAATCCTATCCTCTCTCCATTTATATGCGCCCCTGCCTGTCCCCCTTTCCTCTTCCCTGACCCGGGTCAACACCCCCGTCGCAGAGCAGCGAGACATCCCCAGGGAATATTTCCGCCCTCTCCTGCGTATGCTTTACTGCCGGCAGGCAAACAGCACAGGAGGCCCGGGCCCGTAAAGCTCCGGGCCTCAGATCGGAGGACAGATATCATGAAAAAAATACGCTGCGCTCTCTATGACCGGGTGAGCACGGAGCTGCAGGTAAGGGACGGCCTTTCCCTGGACGCTCAGCGGAGGGCCCTTACCGACTACGCCAACACACACGGATATGAGATTGTGGATTACTATTCTGACGAGGGCATCACCGCCCGAAAAAAGATGCAGAACCGCAAAGAGCTTCTGCGGCTTCTTGAGGATGTGCGCGCAGATAAGATTGACCTGATCCTTGTGACCAAGCTTGACCGGTGGTTCCGCAATATCAAGGACTATCACAATACACAGGCTGTTTTAGAGCGGCACGGCTGTAACTGGAAGACCATTTTTGAGGAGTACGACACCTCCACCGCCAACGGGAGATTCGCCATCAACATCATGCTCTCCGTGAATGAAAACGAGTGCGACCGCGACTCGGACCGCATCCGGGAGGTGTTCGCCTATAAACGCAGAAAGGGCGAGATCCTCTCAGGGGCCCACGTAAGCTTTGGCTACCGGGTGGAAGGGAAAAAATTTGTCAAAGACGAGAACACACGTCCCATTGTGGAAGATTTTTTTGAACACTACTTCCTGTTCTATTCCAAGAGAAAGACTGCGGACTATATCATGGAAAAATACGGGGAGCATTCTCCCTCCCACTCCACCTTAATGTATATGTTCCGAAATCCCGTCTATTACGGTCACGCCTATGGCAGAGACGGTTTCTGCGCAGCCTACATCACCAGGGAACAGTTTCTTAAAATCAGGGAGGCCGGAACCATCCGGTCATGCTCCGCAAGCCGGGAGCCCTATCTCTTTTCCGGACTGATCAAATGCCCCGTCTGCGGCCACAATTTTTCCGGCTACCGGCACAGGACCAAAAAACCGGGCGGCAGAGTTTACATCAGCCCCGTGTATCACTGCAAGCAAAAGCAGCGTTCCCGGCTGCTGTGCACCGGCGGAATAGAGATCTATGAGAGTACCGTGGAAAAATTCCTGCTGGAGGAGACGGAAAAAAGGATCGGCAAACTTGCGCTTTTTCAGATATCCTTCCGGATAAAGCCGCAGGAGGCGACAAGCAGGGACGCACGGGCAGACAGGGAACGGCTCCGCTCCGAGCTGGATCGTCTGAACCTTCTTTTCCAGAAGGGAAGGATCACGGAAGCCTACTATGAAAGCCAGTATGCCGTCCTCACACAGAGGCTTGCATCCCGCATGCAGGATTGTGATAAAAATCAGGAAAATAATCTTGGGGCGGAGCCGTCCGCCGCTCTGCGCTCCTTTTCCGGAAGCTGGCGGGAAGCCTGCCTTTCCCTGGACCGGGAGCACCGGCAGGCCTTCTGGCACGGCCTCATCGCCGCCATCCATATAAACCCGGACACACACAGGCTGTGCGGATTTGATTTTCGCCCGCAATGAGCCGAATGGGTACACCAATCGTCAGTATACTACCACATACTCCGGTATGACCACTCTGCTCAGGACGATCTCCCCGCTCTCATCCATGGGCTTGATCTCGTCCTCCGGAATCTTGGGCGGATATTCCTCATAGAGGGTGTGGCCGGGAATCACGATCAGCTCTTCTTCCTCCCTTGCCGTCTCCATGGGTGTGAGCTCGATGGGCTGCAGCGCCGTCACATCGGGCAGAATCTCCGTCCCGGAGACCAATACCGTCTCATAACCCGGAGCCTCCACCTGGATGTTATATTCGGAGTATGGCATCTGCTCCGTGGGCTCCACACTGTATTCAAGAGGCGGTGCCGCAAGCTCCACCGCCTGGGTCTGACCGGAGGAATCGGTACGGAGCTTCTCAATCGGCGTACCCGCCTCTCCCGTATAGGATATGGTCACAGTGGCATCCGGAATGGGAATGAGACCAAGAGAGGAGGTCACGTTGATCTGAAGCTTTCCCCGGTATGTCCCCTCCGCCTGCGCACTTTTCAGACTGTTTTCAGGCATAAAAATACCTCTGCATTTTCTTTGTTCTATCCTATGCAGAGGCATTTTCATCTGTGACAGCCGCCGGATGTACATGCCGGCACGTCCACCCGGCCAATATCAGCAGGTCTGCCGAAGCTGTCAGCTTATCCTATTATTCGTTGGTGAGCAGCATCATGATATCGTTGCTTCTTGCCACGAACTTGCTCATGGCTTCCGGCTCAAGAGGCGCATGCTGCAAAAGCGCCAGATCGTAGAGCTGCTCGCAGATCATATTCACATTGCTTCCGTCCGTGTGCTCCATAATATACTGCACCAGAGGATGGTTCGCATTCAGGATCAGTGTCTCGCCCTCCTTGCCAAAGCCGCCCATATCCATACCGGGCATGGAGTACATCTTCATCATATCCTGCATTCTTCTGCTCTCCTCGGATAAGGTGATCATGGAGGAGATCTTCTTGTTCTTCAGCTTCTCCACCTTGATGGTGATCTTGTCCTTCTTTAATACCTTCTTCATCACCTTGCCGATGGCATCCGCAGCCTCCTCGAATTCCTTCTCAGCCTTCTTGCTGGTCTTGGCCTTAAAGGTGTCCGTGAGATCCGCGTCAATTCTCTGGAACTTGATTCCCTCATTCTTTGCTTCCAGCTGGGAGACAAAGGGCTGGTCAATATTGTGGGTGAGAATCACAGCGTCCATCTTGGCAGCCTTGAACATATTGATGTACTGGCTCTGCTGCTTCTCGTCCGTCACATAGTAAATAATCTTTTCCTTCTTCTCCTCAGCCTCTTCCTCATCGGATTCCTCGTCCGCCTCGGAGGTCTCTTCCGCACCGTTTATCACGTTGCCGTCCGCATCCACGATCTCCGGCTGAGCCGCCGCGCTGTCCTCTTCGTTGGAAGCATCCTGGGATGCGGCCTCCTGAGTCTCCTCTCCGTCTTCCTTCTTCTCCGTATCGGAAACCTCGTCCGGATCCGTCTTGTTGACTTCAAGGCACTCGGGAAGGGTGAGATATTTTCCGTCAAGATTCTTGAAAAGGATGTAATCCGTCATCTTCTCGCAGAACTTGTCATCCTTCAGGCAGCCGAACTTGATGAAGGGGCTGATATCATCCCAGTACTTGTCATACTCTTCCTTTTCCGTCTTGCACATTCCGGCCAGCTTGTCAGCCACCTTCTTGGAAATATAGTCGGAAATCTTCTTCACAAAGCCGTCGTTCTGCAGCGCGCTTCTCGACACGTTAAGCGGCAGGTCGGGACAGTCGATCACGCCCTTTAACAGCATCAGGAACTCCGGAATCACTTCCTTGATATTGTCCGCAATAAACACCTGGTTATTATAAAGCTTGATCACTCCCTCAATGGATTCATACTCGATATTGATCTTGGGGAAATACAGGATTCCCTTCAGATTAAACGGATAATCCATGTTCAGGTGAATCCAGAACAGAGGCTCCTTGTAATCCTGGAACACCTTGCGGTAAAATTCCAGATATTCCTCTCTGGTGCACTCGTTGGGATGCTTCATCCAAAGAGGCTGCGTCTCGTTCAGCAGCTCCGGTCTCTTCTTAATCTTATACTTTAACTCGTCCTCTTCCTTCTCCGGCTTGATCTCCTCCACGACCTCGTCCGTATCCAGCTTCTCGTCAGCCTTGACGGTCTGAGTATCCGTGGTGTTCTCCTTGGACAGGTAAATCTCCACCGGCATAAAGGAACAGTACTTCTTGATAACCTCTCTTGCCTTGTACTCGTTGCAGAACTCCAGCACGTCCTCGTTCAGGAAAAGGGTGATGGTGGTTCCCACCTCCTGCCTGTCCCCGTCCTTCATGTCGAATTCCGTGCCGCCGTCACATTCCCAATGTACGGGAACCGCACCCTCCTGCCAGGAGAGCGTGTCGATGTGAACCTCGTCCGCCACCATGAAGGCAGAATAAAAGCCTAATCCGAAATGGCCGATGATCTGGTCGTCCCCGGCCTTGTCCTTATACTTCTCAATAAAGTCAGTAGCGCCGGAGAAAGCGATCTGGTTGATGTACTCCTCCACCTCGTCCGCGGTCATACCGATACCGTTGTCGATAAATTTCAGAGTCTTCTCCTCCGGATTCACGAGAATCTGAATCTTCGCCTTATAATCCTCCGGCAAGGCGTACTCTCCCATCATGTCCAGCTTCTTCAGCTTGGTGATGGCATCGCATCCGTTAGAGATCAGCTCCCTGTAAAAAATATCATGGTCGGAATACAACCACTTTTTAATAATAGGAAAAATGTTGTCGCTGTTAATGGATAAGTTTCCGTGCTTATCTGCCACGATGATCACTCCTTCTCAATCAAAATTATTTCAAATACCTTTTGCTAAAGACAAGTGTAATTCTCTTCAAAATAAAAGTCAAGAAGAAATTAGCACTCATTTTAAACGAGTGCTAATAATTCCCTGAAAACGCCGCAGCCATGCGGTTTTCGTAATTCTAAAATTTTTATTAACTGGCGGTCACGTCCAGATTCAGGCTCACATACCGGTCATATACGTCAAAAAAATCCATAACCCCGTCCCCGCTGCCGGGCAGGAAGGACACCTGCTGCCACAGCTCCTCGTTCAGATCTCTCGTCAGAGACTCCACAAAGGCCTCATACTCCTCACCGAACACCTCCCGTCTGCGCTTCTCCACGATTTTCACCTTATTGGCATCCGTCTCCTCCCTGTTAAAGGTGCTGATACACTTGATAATATGATAACCCTGGGAGGTCTCCACCAGATCGCTGATCTCTCCGGTTTCCAGATTAAAGGCCGCCTCCTCGAAGCTCTGGTCCATCTCGCCCTTCCCAAAGGAGAGCGTTCCCGTCTCACTCTCGCTGTAGGTCAGGATCAGCTGCTCAAAGTCGGCATCCTCCTCCCTGGACAACCGCAGCACCTCCCTGGCGCTCTTTCGCACGTCCGCCTTGACCTCATCCGAGAATTCCGTCCTCTCCCCCATACCGTTCATGGTGCTGGTCCTGAAAAAAATATGCTGTACCGTGATGATCCTGGCTTCATCATCGCTGATCTCCGGATTAATGTCCTTGATTATATACTGATATACCTTTTCCGCAAGTGCGTATTCCAGATACAGGCTTTCAATCGTCTCCGCCGAAGCCCCCATACTCTCCGCATCCTCCCGGCTTAAGGATCCAAAATAGACCTCTGCCGCCTCCTTCACCTGCCTGCGCTCCTCGGAATCCAGAAAAACCCTGTTCCGCTCAGCCAGCAGATTCATGGTTTTAATCTGGGCGAGCTGGGCAAGCACTGTCTCCTTCACGCTCTCCTCGAGCGTGATTCCCCCCGATTCCATTTCCCAGATTTCTTCCCCGTACACATTCTCATACTGATTCTGCATGTTGGTGAGAAAGACCATGACCTCCGCAAGGGAGCAGGATCTGTTCTCAATCCGGAAAATTTCATCCTGCCTAAAGCCCGTGGTGAGCACCACCCGGGTGATGCCCGCCCCGTCCCTGCACCCGGAAAAAAGGAGCATCAGACATACCGCGGCCAGTACAATTCCCTTTCTTTTCATACTTCCATTTTCCTTAAAATACTTCTCGCCGCACTGATACCGTTCGCCGAAGCCTGCTGTAAGCCTCTTGTCACTCCCGCGCCGTCTCCAATTGCCCGAAGGCCCTGTATACTGGTCTCGAAATCCCTGTTCACCACTACCCTGTTGGAATAGAATTTCACCTCCACGCCGTAAAGAAGCGTCTCATCCCCCGCGATTCCCGGAGTCACCTTATCCAGGGCAAACAGCATTTCCTCAATATCCACCATGATCCTGTGAGGAAATACCAGGGACAGGTCTCCCGGAACCGCATCCTTTAAGGTCGGTATGATGTTATTGCGTCCAAGCCTCTCCTCCGTGGTTCTTCTCCCCCTCCGGAAATCCCCGAAGGTCTGAACCAGGATCTTTCCCCCGCAGAGCATATTGGAAAGCCGGGCGATATATTTTCCGTACTCAATGGGCGTCTTGAAGGGCTTGGTGAAATTCTTGCTTACCAGAATTGCGAAATTGGTATTGTCGGTCTTGTACTCCTGCGACTTATAGGCATGGCCGTTCACCACGGCCAGCCCGCCCTCATAGTATTCCGTGGCCACCTCACCGGAAGGGTTGGTACAGAAGGTTCTCACCTTGTCGTCAAAGGTGGGCGTATGATAGATCAGCTTCGCCTCATACAGATTTTCGTTGAGAAACTGCATGATCTCGTCCCTTACCTCCACACGCACTCCGATATCCACGGTGCCCGGCGTGGTCTCGATTCCAATCTCGCCGCATTTATGCTTAAACCAGTCCGCACCCTCCCGGCCTACCGCCGAGACGATCTCCTCTCCCAGGAAGACCTCTCCTTTATCCGTCCTAATCCCCACGGCCCTTCCGTCCTCCACCAGGATTTCCTCCACCATGGTGTCAAACATCAGCCTTACTCCCTTTTCCTCCAGATGCCTCTGCAGCTTTCCGTAAATTTTGTAGCCCTCCTCGGTGCCCAGGTGGCGGATCGGGCATTCCACCAGCTTCAGGTTCGCAATGATGGCCGACTTCCGGATCTGGCGGATCTCTTCCCGCTTATCCATGCCGTAAACCGTACTGTCTGCGCCGAACTTCAGATAGATCTCGTCGGACTGACCGATCAGCTCCCTGGTCTGTTCATAGCCCAGGATCGCCGGGAGATTACCGCCCACGTCCGGGGAAAGGGACAGCTTCCCGTCGGAAAAAGCTCCGGCACCCGCAAAGCCCGTGGTGATGGAACAGGGATTGCATCCCACACACTGCTTGGTCTTTCTCTTGGGACAGACCCTTCTCTCAATCGAGCGCCCCTTTTCCACCATCAGCACCCTGAGCTCCGGCTTTTTCTCCATCAGCTCATAGGCGCAGAAGATTCCTCCCGGACCTGCTCCGATAATAATCACATCTACTTGATTTCCCATGCAGTCCCTCCTTTGTCCGCCCCCTTTCCAAGGGGCTGTCCGTTTTTGTCATACCATGTGTCTCCGTCCGTCAGGATATAGTCCTCTCCTCCCAGAATGGCGGCGCAGTAATCCGCCGCAGAAGTAAGCCTTCTCTTAAACGCAACGCCCCCGCCGAAAATCAGCGTGCTGTGAACGTCGGACCCCGCCGTGATGGGAAGCTTCTTTGTGCGGGCAAGCTCCACCGCCTGCCTGTCCCAGTCCGCGCATTTGTGATGGCTGCTCAGATGGCAGCTGTGCGTGGCGTTAATTCCCTCCAGTCCGTCCACCCACTCCGGATACTGGCGGAAAACCTCGATATAATCCTCCTTCCGGAAGGGATGGGCCTGGATCACCATTCCGCCCGCACCGTGCACCAGCTCATACTGCTCCTCAATGGAAGCGTCCCTGATCTGCGGGTGCGTCATAAGCCAGTCCTTGTCCACGCCGTAGATCAGAAATTCCGGTCCCCGATAGCAGGACTCAAAGCCAAAAAAGACGGAGAAATCGTTCTCGTCTCCCCATCTTCTGGCATTCTCATATCCTCTGCAAAACTCCTCCACCCACTCCTGCCAGGGAAGATTCCTGTCAATCCGGCAGTTTCCATACCAGCTGTGATCCGTGATGATAATTCCCGCATAGCCCGCATCCCTGCAGGCCCTTGCCATCTCCGCTCCCGTGTTATTGGCACATTTGCTGCTCTCGCTGGTGTGCATATGGGTTTCATATAAAAATGGATAATCTTCTCTTTTCATCTGTCTCTCCTTTTGGGGCAAAGCCCTATAAGGAGATTATAACACCATCAGCCTTCCCTGTCAGGGGGTAACGTCATTTTTTTCCGCAGGGAAAGAAGGATCCTCTTTTCCAGACGGCTTACCTGAACCTGGCTCACCCCCAAAAGCCCCGCCACCTCCGTCTGCGTTTTATCCTGGTAATAGCGCAGCACGATCAGCTTCTGCTCCATCTCGGAAAGCTCGCCGATCAGCTGCTTCACCACCATATGATTCAGAACCTTCTCCTGCTCGTCTCTCCTCTCGTCCGCCAGCTGGTCAACCAGGTAGATCTCGTTTCCGTCATTCTGGTAAACGGATTTATAGATGGATTCCACCTGAACGTTAGCCTCCATTGCCATCACCACATCCTCCATGGAAAGAGCCGTCTCCCCCGCCACCTCCATCAGCGTGGGATCCCGGTTCAGCTTCATGGAAAGCCTTTCCGTGGCATACTTTACCTTGATTCCGTTTTCCTTCAAGGTCCTTGACACCTTCACAATACCGTCGTCCCGGATAAACCGCTTGATCTCCCCCGCAATCAGGGGAACCGCATAGGTTGAAAACTTCACGTCAAAGGAGGTGTCAAACTTGTCCACCGCCTTCATCAGACCGATGGTCCCTATCTGAAACAGATCCTCCGCCTCGTATCCTCTTCCCAAAAAGCGCTTCACGATATGGTGCACCAAACCCAGATTCTGCTCAATCAGTACTTCTCTCGATTCCTTTTCTCCTGCCTGTGCCTTCCTGATCAGTACTGAGTTTTCCGTCATAGCTAATCCTCATGCCTGATCCAGGAGGTGGTTCCGAGCTTCTTCTTCATCATCACCGTCGTGCCCATACCGGGTTCGGAGATCACCTCCAGATCATCCATAAAGGCCTCCATAAAGGCAAATCCCATTCCCGACCTGTCCATCTCCGGCTTTGTGGTAAAAAGAGGCTCCATGGCCTGCTCCACGTCCATGATCCCCTTTCCCTCGTCCACGACCTCCACATGGAGCACGTCCTCCAGCAGAAGACAGTGAAGGGACACCTTGTTTTTTCCAAAAATCCCCTCCTCACTGTCATATCCGTGAATAATGGCGTTGGTCACCGCCTCCGAGACAGCTGTCTTGACATCCGATATCTCCTCAATCGTAGGGTTTAACGGACTTATAAATGCCGTAACCGCAACCCTGGCAAAGGCTTCGTTCTCCGAGACAGCGTCAAATTCAAGCTTCATCTCATTTTTCAGCTTCCTTCCGGTTCCCATCTCCGGACTGCTTTTTAACCTCATCCTTTTTCTCCTTCACATGATTTCTATAACCTTATGTAACCCGCATATCATCAGTGTCCGTTTGATCCTCGCATCCGTATTCACCGCAAAAATCTTTCCTCCGAAGTACGATATTTTCTTATATCTCCCTATAATCACGCCGATTCCGGAGCTGTCCATGAATCTGGTGTCCTCAAAATCAAAAACAATATTTCCCACTCCCTCCCGCATGATGTACCGGTCCGCCGTCTCACTGATCCGGACCGATTTGTGATGATCCACCTCCTCCGGCATCTTCACCATTAAATAATTGTCAATCACCTTGAAATCCTCTTCCATCCATCTTCCCCTTTCACTCCTTTTCCTTCACCGGCATTGAAGCCTCCATATGCGGCCTTGTCATCAAAAAAAAGAGAACATGTCCTTACACGTTCTCTTTCGTATCTTTTTATCCTTATTTTGTCCTTTTATTCCGCAGGCTGATTCTCATTGTTGATCTCTGCCAGATAGGTTTCGCTCCGGCTGGCCCTGTTAGTTCCCGGGAAATTGTCGATCACCTGGGCGTAAACCTCCTTCGCCCTGTCGGTGTCCCCCGACTGCCTGCAGGAATTGCCCAGATAAAACAGGGCATCCACATTGGTGTTATTGTAACGGTATGCCCTCTCAAGGGCGGGTATCGCCTTGTCAAACTCCTCCGCATTATAGCTGCGGAAGCCGATATCGTAATAATACGCCCCAAGCCTCTCGCTGACCACCGCAAGGAACTTGCTCTCAAGATCGGTAAAGGATGGAGTTCTGTTCTCCTCCTCCGCCCCCTCCTCCTGTTCAAGGGCCTCCATATAGCCGGCTATTGTTTCCACATCATCAGGATTCTGCAGGTAAGCTCCCACCGCAAGCATCAGGCCGTCCGTGGCCTTCAGCGCGCCGTCCGTACCCTCGTAGGTCGCAAGCTCGTCCTGAAGCCTTAGATTTTCATCCGAAAGACTCTGGATCTTCTGCTGCTGCTCGTCAATGGTGGCCGTCTTGGCATCTGACTGTTCGCTGACCACCCGGAGATTATCGCTGATCTCCGCATTAGCCCCCTGAATTATCGCCGGAAGGATCAGAAAGCGGGCAATGGCAATCCCGATCACGATCCCAATCCCAAGATTGAGCAGCACGGACGCTCCTTTTCGTTCCTTTCCGTTGACGGGCTGAATGATCATCTCGTTGCCGCTCTGGTAACGGATCACCTCCCCGGAGCCGGTCTTTTTCTTGGAGGTATTCTTTGACCCGTCCTCCGGAGCCAGCATCTGCTCCACTTCCCGCAGATACCGGAGCGTGGTGGTATTGTTGGTGTCAATATGACAGCAACGAAGAAGCTCCTTCCTCGCCTTCTCCCACTCATCGGCATTGATGTACAAAAGCGCAAGAAGCTGACGCGCCCTGATATATTTGGGATTGTAGGAAAGCACCTTTTTCAGCTGGATAATGGCCAGATCCTGACTCTCCTGATAGCAGTAGCCGAGAGCCTGGTTGTACTTCTTGATTGTCTGGTTGATGGCATCCAGCCTTGTCTGGTTGCTCCAGAACGTATCAATATAATTGTTAGCCACATTTTTCTTGGGACGCAGGTTCTGGCTGATAACCCACTCCTTCAGGGCGGAAACCACCTCGCCCATCTCAAAATACACAAGTCCCAGAAGATTTCTTGCTTCTATATTATTCTTATTGAACTTTAAACTCTGCCGCAGGCTGACCAGAGCCCCTGACAGATCTCTCACTGTCGCCTTGTCAAGGCCGTCATTGTAAAAATGGTTGGACATGCACATGATTTTCTTGTAGAGAGTCACATCCTCCCCACAGCCCGTACAATAATCGTGCTCCGACAGACGACATCCGCACTTATAACAAACCATGACGCACTACTCCTGTTCTTCTTCCTTTGCCTTTGTCCTGTCGCTTAATTTCATCAGCATTTCCACCATATCCATGGTATTCTGATATCCGTTTATGGCTTCCTCCGCATCCTCCACCTCGAGGCTTGGACGAAACTTCTTTAACTCCTCTTCAAAATCAATCATCCGGCATTCTCCTTATCAGGGCCTTAAGCTGCCCGATTAAATACAATGAACCGGCAATATAGATAATATCCGCTTCTTCTCTATCCGATAATAAGCATCTGAACGCTTCTTCTGCACTTTCATGGAAGCTGCAATTTATCTGATCATATTGCCCCCAAACTTCCTGTAACCTGTTATAAGAAACACTTCTGTCTGACTCCAATACCGTTACCGCCGCTCTCCTGAACAGACCGGCATCCGCAATCCGTTTCGCCATGCTCTCATACCGCTTGTCCGAAACCACACCGAAAAGCAGAAGTCTTCTGCCCCCGCAGTCCGTGTTTTTTACCGAACTTAGAAATGCTTCTATTCCGTCTTCATTATGGGCTCCGTCCAGATACACTCCCGGGAGAGCCTCCTCCATTCTTCCCGGCCAGACGGCCCTTTCCACTCCTCTTCTGACTGTTTCCTCACAGATCCGCGCATCACGCTCCGCAAGGAGCCCGGCAGCGCACACCGCAAGGGATGCGTTTTCCACCTGGTAAACCGCAGTCGTATTAAGGAAAAGACTAACATAATTATAATAACCAGTATGAAGAGAAAAATCAATGGTTTTATTACCGATATTCACTGCCGAAATATTGTCTTTTCCGACAGCAATCGACAAAATCCCCTTTTCCTGCGTGCGCTGCCTTAAGACCCGTGAGGCCTCCCCGCCTCTGTCCGCAAAGACAAGAGGAACTCCTTCCTTAATGATTCCGGCCTTTTCCCCCGCAATCTGCGCCAGCGTATCTCCCAGATACTGCATGTGGTCATATCCGATTTCCGTGATCACGCAAAGCTCCGGCTTCTCCACACTGTTTGTGGCATCCAGCCTCCCGCCAAGCCCTGTCTCAAGAATAATATACTCCGGCTCTTTCTCCCGGAAATAGAGCATGGCCATGAGGAAAAGGAACTCGAAAAAGCTGGGATGCTGCTCCGAAGCCTCCGGAAGCGCTTCCCTCACCCGCTCAAAGACCCGTACAAATTCCTCCCGGCTGATCAGCTCCTTATTAAAGCTGATCCTCTCCCGCATGGTTTCCAGATGGGGAGAGATAAACATGCCCACGCTCCTTCCGCTCTCCATCAGAATGGAGCGCAAATAGGCACAAACGGAGCCCTTTCCGTTTGTGCCTGCGACATGAATGATTTTGCTGCCGCCAATATCTCCTGCTATTTTTTGCAGCAGCCTTCGGGTATCCTCCAGGGTATGCTTCCTCGCAAACCCCGGGATTCCCAATATATACTGTTCCGCCTCTTCGTATGTGATCATAGCGTCCTTTCAGCTTATCCCTGCAGCTGGGACAGTCTTTCTTTCACCTGCTCCAGCATCTGCGTATACTTTTCAAGCTTGCCCTTTTCCTCATCAATTTTTGACTGGGGCGCCTTTGAGAGGAACCTCTCATTGCCGAGCATTCCGTTAACTCTGGCGAGCTCGCCGCAAAGCCGCTTTTCCTCCTTCTTAAGGCGCTCCGTCTCCTGTGCGATATCCACCAGCTCCGCAAAGGGAATATAGAGCGTCGCACCGGAAATCACCACGGATACCGCATCCCCGGCGATCCCTTCCTTGTCCTTCTGCAAAAGCACATCGGAGGCTCCTGCGAGAGAGGCAAAGAACAGCTTTCCCTCCGTAAAGGTGTCCATGATCTCTTCTTTCTCGCTCACCACGTAAACCAGAGCCTTTCTGCCGGGAGATACGTTCATTTCCGTGCGGACATTTCTGATTCCTCTCACCGCTTCCTTGATCGTCTCGATTTTCGTCTCTTCCCGCAAAAAGCTTCTCTCCTGTCTGTAGGAGGGCCAGTCGGAAATCATGATGGATTCCTCCTGTGACTGCAGGCTGCAGAAAATTTCCTCGGTGATAAAGGGCATATAGGGATGAAGGAGCTTCAAAGCATCGATCAGCACGTTCTTTAATGTCCACAGCGCCGCAGTCTTGCTTGCCTGATCGTCGGAATTGTAGAGCCTTGGCTTCACCATCTCGATATACCAGTCGCAGAATTCATCCCAGATAAAGTCATAAACCTTCTGAACCGCAATTCCCAGCTCAAAGCTGTCCATGTTGTCGGTCACTTCCCGGATCAGCGTATTCAGTTTGGAAAGGATCCACTTGTCAACAGGCTCAAGCGCAAGTCCTTCCTCCCCGATTTCCTCCGCCGGCTCGCCCATATTCATCATGATAAAGCGGGAAGCGTTCCAGATCTTATTGGCAAAATTCCTGCTCGACTCCACCCTCTCATAGTAAAACCGCATATCATTTCCCGGAGCGTTTCCCGTGATCAGGGTAAGGCGCAGTGCGTCGGCACCGTACTTCTCAATGATTTCCAGCGGGTCGATCCCGTTGCCGAGAGACTTGCTCATCTTCCTTCCCTGGGAATCCCTCACAAGGCCATGGAACAGCACCGTCCTGAAGGGCTTTTCTCCCATCTGCTCAAAGCCGGAGAAGATCATCCGGATTACCCAGAAAAAGATGATGTCATAGCCGGTCACGAGCACGTCCGTGGGATAAAAATACTTAAGGTCCTCCGTCTCATCCGGCCACCCCAGAGTGGAGAAGGGCCACAGCGCCGAGGAAAACCAGGTATCCAGAGTATCCGGATCCTGTGTCAGATGATCGTGTCCGCATTTCGCGCACTTTTCCGGTGCGTCCGCACTCACCGCAATCTCCCCGCATTTGTCACAGTAGTAAGCCGGAATTCTGTGTCCCCACCAGAGCTGTCTGGAAATACACCAGTCTCGGATATTGTCCGTCCAGTTGAAATAGGTCTTCTCCATTCTCTTGGGGATCAGCTGAATATCCCCGCTCTTTACGGCCTCCACGGCAGGCCTTATCAGCTCGTCCATCTTCACGAACCACTGCTGCTTGATCATGGGCTCCACCGTGGTCTTACATCTGTCATGGGTTCCCACATTGTGGACATGATCCTCAATCCTGACAAGAAGCCCCATCTCCTCCAGCTCCTTCAGGATCGCCCCTCTTGCCTCATAGCGGTCCATTCCGCAGAATTTGCCGCCGTTCTCATTGATGGTTGCATCATCATTGAGGACATTGATTTCAGGAAGGTTGTGGCGTTTTCCCACCTCGAAATCGTTGGGGTCATGGGCGGGCGTGATCTTCACCACACCGGTTCCGAATTCCATATCCACATAGGAATCCGCAACAACGGGAAGCTCTCTGTTGAGGAAAGGAAGCATCAGCTTTTTCCCGATAATATCCTGATACCGCTCATCCTCCGGATTGACGGCAACCGCCGTATCTCCCAGCATGGTCTCCGGTCTGGTGGTGGCAAACTCCACAAAGCGGGTGGTGCTCACGCTCCCGTCGTCCTCAATCACGGGATATTTGATATGCCAGAAATGGCCTGCCTGCTCCTCATACACCACCTCCGCATCCGAAATGGACGTGTTGCAGACAGGACACCAGTTGATGATGCGGCTTCCCTTATAGATCCAGCCCTTTTCATGCATCTTGCAGAACACTTCCGTCACGGCCCTGTTGCAGCCCTCGTCCATGGTAAAGCGCTCCCTTTCCCAGTCGCAGGAGGAGCCCAGCTTTTTCAGCTGTCCGATAATCCTTCCGCCGTATTCCTTTTTCCATTCCCAGGCTCTCTTAAGGAAGCCGTCTCTTCCCAGATCCTCCTTGCCTATTCCCTCTTCCTTCAGCTTCTCAATGATCTTTACCTCCGTGGCGATGCTGGCATGGTCTGTTCCCGGCTGCCACAGAGCATTATAGCCCTGCATCCTCTTATAACGGATCAGGATGTCCTGCATGGTATTGTCCAGGGCATGACCCATATGAAGCTGGCCCGTAATATTCGGAGGCGGGATCACTATGGTAAAGGGTGTCTTCGAGTGATCCACCTCGGCGTGAAAATACTTCTTATCCATCCATTTCTGATACAGTCTGTCCTCAATCCCCTTGGGGTCATAGGTTTTAGCAAGCTCTCTGCTCATGTTGTTCTCCTCTCTCGCTTACGCATAAAAAGAACCCTCTGCAAACTCAAGTCTGCAAAGGGCGTAGTTACGCGGTACCACCTTTTCTTATCACTCTGCGGCTCGCGGCACCATTGGCCTGTAAGCCTCTATCCTGTAACGGGGATAAATCGTGAAGGCCTACGCACCGCCCGCAGCTCCTGACAGCCTGCGGTTTCAGCCCTCCGGTTCCAAGGCTACCTTCCCTGCGCCATTCTCCAAATGCCCTTTCAGCCCGCGGAGCATTCTCTCTTTGGAAGGGGAATGCAGGTACTCCTCCCTGTCGTCACCTTTTGGTTTCTGATACATGAATTTACAATTATATTAGTAGGAGGTTTGGGATTTGTCAAGGGAATTTTTATCCCGGCCCGCCCCGGTCAATCACACTCCCAATCTCCCTGATCTTGCGGCAGCTCTCCGGCAGCCGGTCAGGCTTCTCCCCCGACTGCGCGGTATGCACGTACATGCTCCTGATCCCATAAGCGTCCGCACCCAGAATATCCGCACGGTACTCGTTTCCGATCATCACGGATTCCTGCTTTTCCAGACAGTAATTCTGAAACAGCGTGTCGTAAAAATGACGGGAGGGCTTCTTTACGCCTGCGTCCGAGGAATAGAGGATTCCGTCAAAGCAGTCATAAATGCCGAGCATCCTCATCTCCGGCTCCGTAAACATCCTCTGTGCGTTTGACAGAAGATAGACCCTCTTTCCGGCCTTCCCAAGTCCCGCCAGAAGCCCCGGGACTCCCTCATACAGCCGGATATACTGCAGGGACAGACTCCGGAAGACGAGCCCCGTCTGGGAGAGCGTCTTCTCATCCGCCTCCACACCACGTTCCAGAAGAAGCTGTTCAAAGACTCTCTCCAGACAGATCTCCACGTCCTCCTCCGGAAGTCCGTCATCCCCGAATTTTTCTCTCATGACAGGGAGACGTTCCGCTCTCTGTGACCGGACCAGCTCCCTGTACCGTTTCTTAAGGGTGCCCGGAGCGTAGGAAGCTCCCATCAGTGATAAGAGCGATGCCATATTTCTCCACAGGGATGGCTTTGACTCGTTGGTATGAATGTCTATCAGTGTTCCATAAAGGTCAAAAATATAGTTTTTCATCCTGACATCACCCTTCCGGCTCTGCATCCCTATGGCTGCCGCCTAAAATCTCCATAAACTCTTCCCCCGTGATCGTCTCCCTCTCATACAGGTATTTTGCCAGCTCATGCAGCTTTGCCTTGTTTTCGGAAAGAAGGGCCTTTGCCTTTTCATACTGGATCTTTACGGTCTCGATCACCTTTTTGTCGATTTCCTTTGCCGTATCCTGCGCACAGGCAAGAGAGGAATCTCCCCCAAGATACTGATTGGAAACCGTCTCGAGTGCCACCATTCCAAACTCCTCGCTCATACCATAGCGGGTGATCATGGCTCTCGCAAGCTTAGTCGCCTGTTCGATGTCGTTGGAGGCCCCGGTGGTAATGGAACCGAAAATAAGCTCCTCCGCCACCCGGCCGCCGGTAAAGGTCGCTATCTTGTTTTCGATCTCTTCCCTGCTCATCAGATTCCGATCCCCCTCATCCACCTGCATGGTATAGCCCAGGGCACCGGAGGTTCTTGGTATGATCGTAATCTTGGTGACGGGTGCCGAGTGAGTCTGCAGTGCCGCAACCAGCGCATGGCCGATCTCGTGGTAGGATACAATCAGCTTTTCCTTATCGGAAAGCACCTTGTTCTTTTTCTGATAGCCCGCTATCACCACCTCAATGCTCTCCTCAAGATCCTCCTGCATCACAAACTGCCTTCCCTCACGGACGGCCCGGAGAGCCGCCTCGTTGATCATATTGGCAAGCTCCGCCCCGGAGGCGCCGGAAGCCGCTCTGGCAATGGCATTGAAATCTATATTGTCACCCAGCTTTACCTTTCTTGCATGTACCTTGAGGATGGCTTCCCTTCCCTGAAGATCCGGGAGCTCCACAGGCACTCTTCTGTCAAACCGCCCGGGACGCAGCAGTGCCGGGTCAAGGGAATCCGGCCTGTTGGTGGCCGCAAGAATCACCACGCCCTTCGAGCCGTCAAAGCCGTCCATCTCCGTGAGGAGCTGGTTTAAGGTCTGCTCTCTCTCGTCGTTTCCGCCCATCCCGCCGTTGTCGCGCTTTTTGCCGATGGTGTCGATCTCGTCGATGAACACGATACAGGGGGCCTTTTCATTGGCCTGCTTGAACAAATCCCTTACCTTTGCGGCACCCATACCCACAAACATCTCCACGAATTCGGAACCGGATATGGAAAAGAAAGGAACCTCCGCCTCTCCTGCCACTGCCTTCGCCAGCAGAGTCTTGCCGGTTCCGGGAGGCCCAACGAGAAGAGCGCCCTTTGGCATGGAGGCTCCGATCTCCTGATATTTCTGAGGGTTGTGGAGAAAATCCACGATCTCCGTGAGCACCTCCTTGGCCTCATCCTCCCCGGCCACGTCCGCAAACTTGATTCCCGTTGTGGATTCCACATACACCTTGGCATTGCTCTTCCCAAACTGCATGGAGGGGATGCCTCCTCCCATCTTCTTCATGAGCCTGGAAGAGAGCCACTGTCCCAGAAAAATGAAAATGGCAATGGGAACCACCCAGCTGAGCAGGAAGCTCAGAATCGGAGACATCTCCTCCTCAACCACTCTTCCGAAGGTACAGCCCGACTCCTGGAGCCGGTCCACCAGATCGGGGTCGTCGAAGGTCGTGGTCCGGTAAAAGGCGGGCTCCTCCTGCTTATCCACAAAAAAGATATAGTCTCCCTCTATCTGTACCATGGCTACCTCCTTCCGGGAAACCATGTTCAGAAAGGTGCCGTAATCCACGTTCTCCACCTTCTGTTTCATCAGCCTCGGAAACAGAAGACTGTTTAAGAGCATCATAACGATCATGACGATCACGTAATAAAATATCAGAGGTTTTCTTGGCTGCTTTACTTCTTTCATCTCTCATTCCTTTCTGCCGCTAGGCGGTAAGCCCGCTGCCGGGATTTTTGATCTTCTTGATTCTGTCATGGGCAAAGGAAAGATAAAACATCCGTATCCGCAGTTTATTTTCCTCATACAGATCCACCGCCCGGTACAGCTCCTTATAATAGTCAAAAAGCTTCCTCTTTGTCTTTATGGTCTGCTGGAGGGTGACTTTGGTATTCACAAGGCTTCCCTTTGTCTTCACATAATAATAGAGCGGCCTGTTGACAATCCCCACCTTCCCCACATACTGCAGGTATTCCAGATTAAACCGGAAATCCTCGCACCAGTCAAGCTGGGTATCACACAAAAGTCCGAATCTGCGGACGATTTTGGTCCTGAAAAGCTTGTTCCAGAGCACTCCGTAGTAAAAGTTGGCGGGAGCCTCCATCATATATTCCGCAAACCTCGTCCTGGTAATCACGGGTCCTCCCTCGATATGCCCTTTTTCATAAATTCTCCTGCCGCAGACACGGTAATAGTCGGAAATAACCATCTCACATTCATATGTCACCGCCGCCTGCACCAGCTCTGCGGTTGCCTGCTTCACGAGCCAGTCGTCACAGTCCGCAAATTGAAGGTACTCCCCTCTTGCCGCCGCAATCCCCTGATTTCTGCTGTCGGAAACACCGCTGTTACTCTTCCGGATGGCACGGAACCTGGGATCCCTCCCGACAAACTTCTCGATAATTTTCCCTGAATGGTCGCTGCTGCCGTCATCCACCACAATGACCTCTATATTCTCATAGCTCTGATTCTGTATGCTCCTTAAGCACCGTTCCAGAGTCCTTTCACCGTTGTAGACCGGCACGATCACGCTCACCATAGGCTGTTCCATTTTCATCAACTCCTTAATAGGAAAAATTACACCTGTTTGAGCGCAAAATCAATGATTTAATTGTAAAATATTATTAAATTATTATAACTTTTTCACAAAATCCTGTTTTTCACAGTTCAAGCTCTTTCCCGTTGAGCGCCGCCTTCCTCAGCTTCCCGTCCCTGTCATAGCAAAGCTTCAGGGAGAAAAAGGGCTCCTGTTCATTAAGGAGCTCCAGAAAGATCCGGTCGCCCTCCCACAGATTCAGCTGCGGCACGGCCTTTTTATCGATCCAGCAAAGCTCCCCCTCATTGCAGGCGGTAAGCGCTCCCTCAAACCCGTCCGCCGTGTACAGGCACATATACTCCGTACCGCTCTCCTTACTTTCAAAGGTCACAATTCCCCGGAACCGGAAGCCGGTGAGAGTAAGCCCCGTCTCCTCCCTCACCTCACGGAAAAGGCACTCCTCGGGACTCTCCCCCTCCTCAAAATGACCGCCCACTCCGATCCACTTTCCCTGATTGATATCCTCTTTCTTAGAAACTCTGTGCAGCATCAGATACTTTCCGTCCTTCTCTATATAGCACAGTGTGGTCAGCCTGCTTTTCACATCCATATTTATACCCATTCCTTTCCCGCATGAGCCCCTCCTCAGCTGCTGTACCGGACAATCAAAAGCTCCAAGCTCATTCTGTCATCCATTTTTCCGGTTTTGACCGCCTCCTCCGTCTCCACGCAAGCCTCCACCGCCAGCCGCAGCTCCTGCGCGGTAAACCGCTGCGACTGGGTCACGTACTTTCCCGCAATAAAACCGGAAAGCCCCACCTTCTCGCCTATCGTCTTATTGGAAAATCCCTTTCCCTGCAAGGCCTTTACCTGCATCAGCAGATTAAACTGCCTGGCGATCAGAAACAAAATACGGAGGGGCGGCTCCTTTAGGGCCAGCAGCTCATAATACAGCTCCAGAGCCTTCTGCTGCTTCTTGTCCGCAATGGCATTGATCATATCAAAAATATGACTGCTGAGCCTTTTGGTACAGATCTCCTCAATGTCAGAGATCCCGATAGCGTCCTTATCCATGCAATAGCAGAAAAGCTTCTCCGCCTCCCTGTGTATATTCTCCATATCCGTTCCCGTTTTTTCCAGGAAATATTCGAGAGCCTGTGCGGAAATGCTCTTGTTCTCTCTCTTTACCATGCCCAGAATCCATTTCTTCAAGGTAGCTTCCTCCTGCAAGGTAAACTCCGCCGCATAGCCTCCCTTGCTCACGGCCTTGTACAGACGGCTCCGCTTGTCCACCTCTGTCTCCACAAAGATAAAATAAGCGCTTTTCGCCGGATTTGCCAGATACTCTGCAAGCTCCTCCCCTCCGCTCTTAAAAAGACCGCTGCCCTGGATCACAATCAGCCTCCTGTCCGCAAAAAAGGGGAGCGTTTCCGCAAGGTCGATCACCTCCCCCACCGGGAGATTCTTTCCCTCGTAAAAATTGCAGTTCATGGCATCGTCACCCGCAATGGCTGCCTTAAGCCTGTCCCTGTACTGCTTCCTGAGATAGGCCTCCTCTCCATATAAAAGATACATCTGCTTCCACTGTCCTGTTTTTATGTCTTCATTGATACGGTTCATATTCCGCTCCTTCCTGATCCACAGAGCTTTAAACTGTTCTATCATGATGTTGGCATCTTATCATTATTTTATCATAGGAGCGGGCCAAGTCAACTCTCTGCGCGCCTTCGCCTCCCGGAAGATGTCACCTCAGAAATTCTCTCACCCGCATTCGCTCCCCGTCGGTCCGGAAGGTAACGGCTCCTGATTCATAGGTAATAAGGATCTCCGTCCCCTGAGCTCTCAGCCGTTCCGT
The DNA here is from genome assembly GCA_910586025.1 of uncultured Lachnospiraceae bacterium. GTDB lineage: Bacteria > Bacillota > Clostridia > Lachnospirales > Lachnospiraceae > Suilimivivens. Next base: position 6,109 of record CAJUIO010000046.1, on the reverse strand, counting down.
CAGCTCCCTGTGGGGATGTCCGTAGCGGTTGTTTTTACCGCAGGATATCACTGTATATTCCGGCGAGAGCCGGGAAAGGATTTCCTCCGGAGTGGAATTGGCGGAACCGTGATGTGCGGCCTTCAGCACCGTGATATTCTCTATTTCCGCCTCCTCAAGACTTCCCGCAAGCTCCCGCTCCCCCTCTCCTTCCACATCGCCCGTAAGAAGCGCCGTGAAATAACCGTACCGCAGAAGCAGGACTGTCGAATACTGGTTCGGTTCGGGACTGCCATATCCCCTTTCCGGATGAAGGCACCGCAGCTCCATCTCTCCCTCGCAAAACACGTCTCCCCTGCCCGTATATCCCACACAGGCGCCGGCCTCTTGCGCAGCGGCCACAAGTGCGCGGTATCCCTCCTCCCTGAACTCCTCGCCGATCTCCGGAAGATAGAGATTTTTCACCCTGATCCCTTCCTCTTCTCCCTCCTGAAAAAGCTCAAGTATACCGCTGCAGTGATCGGAGTCCGGATGCGTGACAAAAACCGCTTCCACCTCGTCCGCTCCCTGATATTTCAGATAAGGAATAATGCGGTAAACACCGGCCTTTGACACGGAGGAGCTTCCCCCGTCCACCAAATAATGATGACCTGCGGCGCTTTTTATGTGAATACAGTCCCCCTGACCCACATCAAGAAAGGTGATCTCAAAGCCTCCTTTCGCCGGAAGAAAGAGAAGCGCCGCACCGCAGAAAACCAGCATCCACCTCTTTTGCAGTGAAATCCTTTTCTGAAAACAGATCACGCAAGCAAGGACGGCCCCGTAGAGGAAAAGCAGCTCCGTCCGGGGCCTCCCGGACATCACTCTGCCAAAGGGCATGCTCTCGCAAATGCGGCATCCCTCCTCGTACAGGGCAAGAATCCCCCGGATTAAAAACGAAATCATCCGGCAGACGGATTCGCACAGCTCCCCGGCCGCATGCAAAAATCCTCCGCTTTCCGTCCCGGGGCCGGTCAATCCCGCGGCCATGCCCCCGAACCAGAGAAGCAGGAGACCGCCGGGCAGAAGGATGCTCATAAGGGGGATTACCAGAAGGTTCAAGAACGTGGCATAGATCGGAGTCTGATAAAAGAAATACAGCTGGAGCGGGAGACCTGCCAGGGTGATGGCTCCTCCCTGGCAGAGTGCAAGGAGCGCTCTGCCATACCACTTACCGGAAGGAGCAGCCTCCTTTCCGTCCCCTTTCCACCTCTTCGTCAACGCCGGAACCAGAAAGGCAATGGCGAAAATACACCCGAAGGAAAACAGAAATCCGCTTTCAAAGAGATACAGAGGCTGTCCCACCAGCAGCAAAACCGCCGCAAGGAAAGCCGCCGTCACCATATCGTAGGTGCGCCCAAGAAGCAGCGCCGTCATGTGAAGGGCGAACATCACCGTAGCCCTTAAGGCCGATACCGAAAAGCCCGTCATAATTCCGTACAGCGCCATCAGGGCTGCCGGAAGTGCGGATGAGATCCACATGGGAGCGCCCGCCCTTCTGAGAAGGCGGTGCAATGTCATTCCAAGCAGCGAAATGTGGAGTCCTGAAATTGCCAGCACATGGGCAATCCCGTTTCTCTGGTACAGACTCTTGATCTCCCTGTCCATGGCCTTCCTCTCTCCCAGAAGCATTGTCTTCATCACGGAGGCATCCTGCCCGGAAAGAAAACGATCCAGAATATGGGAAAAGAACTCTCTGATCCGATAGAGCCCTTCCCTTGCGGGATCATATTCATTTGTCACTGCCTGAATTTCCGTTTGATTTAACTGAAAAGATATTTTTAATGTGCGATAATAAGATTCCGCGTCGAATTGTCCCGGATTGGATGGTTTCTCAAAGCATTTCAGCTTTCCCCTTACCTCCACGATGCTTCCAAGCTCCGGCAGCGGTTGATTTGATTTTAAATAACAGATGACTGCCTCTGCCCTCTGCAGCGGTTCCCGGGAGGGAACGGGGCGCAGATAAAGCGCCCGTCTCTCCCCCTGTGTCCCCTCACCGCTCTCCTTCCTGTAGACGCTGCCCACCAGGGTCACGCTCTCTCCCTCCAAAGCCTCATATTCGGAGGGAAATGTCCCGGTCAGCTTCGTTCCCAGAAGCAGGAACAGAATCACTGCAAGGCAGAAAAGACTTAAGGGTCTTCTCTTCATAATACCTTCTTTCTTTTGTTATTTTTCCAGTTCCAGATTCCTCTCAAACAAGGTGGAAAGACTGATGGATTCCCTGTAATTCACGTTTGTCTCCCCGTCAATGGAAATCTGTACCTTGTTCACATTTGACAACTCCACCAGAGAATTGACCATGGCGTAAATAGTCACCTCCGGAGTCACGTTATAAATCTGGTTGATAAAACCTCCGTCCAGATTTACATAGCATATTCCGTCCCGGATATTCACATTGATCACCTTTGTCTCCGGATTCATGACCGGGTAGGCCTTGTTATTGCCCAGCCCCATATCGCTCTCCATGGGTCCTGCGATGATTTCCTCCACCACCAGACGCTCCATGGAAATATTACTGCTGTATACCTTGTTTCTCGTCACCTCCGCAAGGCCGTTTCCCTCCTCGTTTGCGAAATAGAGCCTCAGCCTTGCCTTCTCATAAGTATTGATCTCATTTCCGGCGTTGTCAATAAACAGATCCCGGTTCATGACCCCCACCACATTGCCGGACGCATCCGCAAGAGGCTGGGTCCCCACCAGAAAGGACACATACTGAACCTCCCTCACCTGCGTCAGAGTCCTCACAATGGCCGCCCGGATCAGAATTTCCGTAATCATTTCCTGATTTCTGTATTCCTCGTCAAAATCCAGCGTAAGCTGCCCGTCCGCAAGATTGTAGGATACCAGCTTAAAGCTGCCCGTAAGCGGCGGCCGGTATTCCAGCCTCTCCGGAAGCGTCTGCATCTGTCCGATCAATTCCTCGATCACCACGTTTGCATCCTTGCTCTCCGTCGTATACTCATAGTAAAGCACGCTTGTGTTGTCATGATTCACATAGAAGATCTTATATACGTCCCCCTTCTTTTCCTCGCGCTTCTGACAGGCCGGCACGGACAGCAGCGCCAGACAAAATATCACAAAAAGCCACCATGCTTTTTTCCTTTTCATACACTGCTCCTTTACATACTCCCGTGAATCAGAGGCATTTTAACCAAAAATCTCGTCCCCTCTCCCAGCCTGCTCTCAGCCCTGATGGAGCCTCTGTGCAGCAGGATCGCACTTCTCGTGATCGCAAGACCAAGACCCGTGCCTCCGATTTCTCTCGAATGAGACTTATCCACCCTGTAAAAACGCTCATAAATCTTTACCAGGGATTCTTCCGGAATTCCGATTCCCGTATCAGCCACCTCCACGGTAAAAAACTGGTGATCCGCATCCACGGTCACGGTCACCTCACCGTTTTCCTTATTATATTTGACGGCATTCTCCACCAGGTTGGTGAGAATGAGTGACATCTTCACCTCGTCCACCTCCGCGGTAACCTCCCTCGCACTGACAAGGCTCAGCTCGATATCGTTCTTTCTGGCAATGGGGCGAAGCCTCTTCAGAATAATTTCCGCCAGGCTATTGATATTCACCACGCCGATGTTCAGCTTAGCCGCCGTCTTATTCATCTTTACAAGAGCCAGAAGGTCATTGATGATCTTGTCCTCCCTCTCGATCTCCTCCGTGATATCCACCAGAAATTCCCGGTACAGCTCCGCCGGAACGTCCGGCTGGTCGAGGAGCGAATCCGCCAGAACCTTCATTGAGGTTATGGGTGTCTTCAGCTCATGCGAGACATTTGCAACAAATTCCTGTCTGGAATCATCCACGATTTTCATTCTTTTAATCAGACTGTTAAAGGCATCCACGATATGCTCCGTCTCCAGATAGTCCGGAACGGAAATGGGTTCGTCGATATGGTCGTCCTTGATCTCGTTAATTGCCTTTGAAATCCTGTCGAAGGGACGGATCAGGATCCGGGTGAGAACCATTGCAATCACCAGGGTGCAGAAAATCATGATGATCATGATAATAAATGCCCGCCGGTCCAGAATATCCATTGTGTTTCTTATGATATCCGTGGAAACGCTGGTCAGCATGATGCCTCTTGTGAGCTCCGTCCCCTCCGGAAGATTTTCCGTGGCCATCTGTGCGGACACTGTCTCCACGATGGGAGTGGTAATCTCAATAAAGCCGTTTTTCGCATCATAGTTGGACATGGCAGTTCCCTTGATGCATTTGATGACCTCCTCGGAAATAATTATCTTTCCCTCGCTGATTCCGTAGGTATCCTTCACCACCCTGAGATTCCCGTTGATGATCAGAACCCTTCCGTTATACAGATTGGAGAGCTGCTCAAGCTCCGCATTGATCACCTCCGAGGACGTATCCTGCAGATAGTTATAAGTAATCAGATGATTTGCGATGATTTTAAGCTGATTCTGAACATCCGACTGTCTGACCGCAACGGCCCGGTCCTCATAATTATTCAGAATACCCTCCTTTATAATCATGGCCGGTACCAGCCCCATCAAAAAAATAATCGCAAAAAGGCGGACTTTAAGACTCCGCCAGATTTTCAGATTTATGAAACCTCTTTTTATTTTTTCCGTCATATACCGCTACCTATGCAAAGTAATAGCCCACGCCCCACTTGGTAAGCACGTATCTGGGATCGCTGGGGCTGTCCTCAATCTTCTCACGAAGTCTCCTGATATGAACGTCCACGGTTCTCACGTCTCCCGGATAATCCGCTCCCCAGATCAGCTTCAGCAGGCTCTCTCTGCTGTAAACCTTACCGGGATTGAGACTGAGCAGCTCCAGCAGTTCGAATTCCTTTGCAGTCAGGTTGATTTCCCTCTCCGCCACATAGACCCGCCTGCTCTCGCAGTCCAGGCGCATATCTCCGCTCTCAATCACCTTCCTGTGTTCCTTGTCCTTGGGCGTTGTGCGCCTAATGATCGCCTTGATCCGGGCCTTTACCTCCAGAATATTAAAGGGCTTGGTGATATAGTCGTCCGCCCCGTATTCCAGACCCAGGATTTTGTCCATATCCTCTCCCTTCGCCGTGAGCATCACGATGGGAGTGGCTGAAAACTCGCGAACCTGCTGGCAGACCTCAAAGCCGGTGAGCTTGGGAAGCATAATATCCAGCAGAATAATATCATAGGTGTTGCTTCTGATTTTCTGCAGAGCCTCTTCCCCGTCATAAGCGCAGTCCACCTCCATGCCGTCCTGCTCCAGGCTGAAACGTATTCCCTTTACAATCAGTTTTTCGTCGTCCACGACCAAAACCTTTTTCGCCATATTCAAAAACCATTCCTTTCATAACCTTATATTCCCGTAAGGTCTGACTTAGCCCCGTCCTATACGGTAATGCTGTCCCTGATCTTTGCAAACAGCCCCTGCTTAATTCCTTCTACCTTCATGACATCCTCTATCTTCTCGTATCTTCCGTTGGCCTCCCTGTAGGCGATGATACTCTTAGCTTTGCTGCTTCCGATTCCCGCAAGAGTGCAGAGCTCCTTCTCATCCGCCGTATTGATGTTCACAAGGCCCGGACGGTTCTCCTGCCCCGTACCTACCGCGGCCTCTTCCCCCGTCCATCCATCCTGCGATGTTTCCTCCCTGGTGGGCACATAAAGCCTTATTCCGTCCTCAAGGCCCTTCGCCTGATTCAGATAGTCCCGGTCCGCCTCATCCGTAAATCCGCCGGCCTCCTCTATGGCCTGATAGATTCTGCTTCCGCCGGGCAGCTCATAAACTCCCGGCCTTTCCACTGCACCGCAGATATGTATGATAAGAGCAGGCTCCCGTTCTTCCTGTGGAATCTCCTGCTCAGGCTCCTGATCCGTCCCGGAGCTCTCTTCCTGCTCTGCAGTCTCCTCCGTCTCGTATTGCGTCAGATAAACCGTATTCTTTTTTTCACAGCCAAAAAGTATACAGACAGTGATTGTCAGTATACTTAATAGGATTTTTGTTTTTTTCACCGTTATATTCCTTTCCGCACGCACGCAGAAAGCCCCCATACAACGACTGATTTCATTGTAAAGTAAATCGGAAACTTTATCAAGGATTCTTTCCTTTATTTATCCTTAAAATTATT
>CAJUIO010000045.1:1263-27718 GCA_910586025.1 uncultured Lachnospiraceae bacterium | reverse complement strand
ACAGAATACAGGAAATGCATAACGCTTTTTTGGATCCGCTGATGATCGGGGTATCGGCCCTTGGAAACGGCGGGTTGATCTGGCTGCTTGCGGCGGCGGTACTGCTTTTCTTCCGGAAGACCAGAAGATGCGGGATGCTGATGCTGATTTCCATGGCGGTCTGTTTTCTGCTTGGAAACCTCTGTATCAAGAATCTGGTGCAAAGGCCCAGGCCCTGTCAGATCGACACGGCCGTGGCGCTTTTGATTCCCATGCCGGGAGAATATTCCTTTCCCTCGGGTCATACGCTTCACAGCTTCACGGCATCCGTGATCGTTTTTCTGCATCACAGGCGGGCAGGAATTGCGGCCTTGCTTCTTGCGGCTCTGATCGCTTTCAGCCGGATGTACCTGTTCGTACACTTTCCCACGGATATCCTGGGAGGGATGATACTTGGAATTCTAGTGGCTCTGGCGGTGTATGCGGCCTGCGGCAGATGGATGACGGAATTTGAAAGGAGTAAGAGGAATCAGGATGAATAATCTTCCCCTTGGGTTTAAGGAATTTGAGGTATTCCCCACGCTGTGGGATGAATGGAACCCTTGCCAGATTTATGAGATGGCGCTGTAATAGTAACCGTGAGGAAACCGGACTGCGGCGGGAGTCAGGTAGTGGGATTGCGAAGGGGACACTCCGACAGATGTACCCGGTCTCTCAAAATATTCAGCCCGCAGTCCGCAAGATAGTCCTGCAGAATGGGCAGGGACTGGGGAGAGGTGGGGCCTATGATGATCTCGCCTACCAGATCGGACAGCTGCAGATTCAGTTTCCCGCACATCCGGTTCAGATCCAGGGGATAATACTTTTTGATCCTTTCTGAGGACACATGATATCTGGGCTCTATGGCAAACTCATTAGAGACAAAGGGAGACACCACCAGCCGGAATTCCCTCTCACTTGCAAAGGAGGGATGCTTGTAGGCGGCGGACTGCACCCAGGCATCGTTCATGAGATCCTGCAGCTGGGGAAGATTTTGCGAAAAGCAGCCAGGCTCCCTGATCAGCATATAAAAATCGTTCACAAGGCGGTGCCCGCGCATGTCCTTCTGGTAATACACCTTCTGGAGAGATACGGCCCCGCCTACCATTTTGTGCAGGAGATATTCGTGAAAGGCGATGCACACACCCTGTCCGGAATGTCCATACCGGTCCCACTGGGAGGCATCATCCCGGTATTTGGAAAAGCATGCCGCATAGGCGGAATAGTGAAATTCCTCTTTCAGCTCCTTCTGGAAAAAGGCCTGGGTCTTCCGGATATTTTCCGTCTCTCCCTCTTTCCGAAGCCTGTCCGTGACAGCCTTGCAAAGCCCCTTCATAAAAAGGCGCATTTCCGAGGTGTCGTTCATATTCAGAATGTTGTTCAGCCGCAGCTCCGCACAGCGGATGATTCCGTCAAAGGCGGCAAAATCAGTATAATGATACAGCATAAATTACCTCCATAAACCAGAGACAAAATACATGAGACAGGCCCAGGTATAAACGGAGTAAAAAATACCGTCCCTGTCTTTTCCCGCTTTCAGGATCTCTTCCGCCTCTTTGTGCGTAAGAAGGCAGAATCCGTCGAAGCATTCACTCCCCACGGCACCCTCCTGGGTCAGACGGGTACCGTCCTTAAGGCTGATCACGGCGCAGACTAAGGCGTTGCTCTCATCCGTCATGCCCGGGGAGGAAAACAGCAGAGGATTGATGACGAAAAAGCGGTCCGTATCGCCGGCCTCAATTCCGGTCTCCTCCCGGATTTCCCTCTTTGCCGCCCGGATGACGGGTTCTTCTGCCTCCTCATCCTCCGGGTCGAGCAGGCCTGCGGGAGGACTGAGAAGGAACTGGCCTGCCGGATAGCGGTATTCTCTCGTCAGCAGGAGCCGTGGTTCCTCATCCGGGGCAAGAAGGATTACCGCACAGGTCACGGCATCCGGAAGCGCACTGCGAAATTCATCCGCAGACATTGCGGCCATGAGCCGTCCGGCGGATCTCCTGGTGGCATCATAGTAGTGTTTTCCCTCTTCATACTGCAGATCAAAGATCTTGATAAATTTTGATTCAAAGAGAGGTTTTATATTTTCTCTGGGGATAATGGGTTTCATGGTATTTTCCTCCTGCTAAAATTAAAACTGATCATATAGCCCTTATCTTTGTGATAAAAGTCCAGGTAATCCGCCGGCTGTCTTTCACCCCTTTCGTTATATTCGTTTCCGCACCATATCTTAAGCTCTATTATGAATTGTTCTCCGCAATAATCGACAATCACGTCCGTGCGTCTGGCATCCCGTGTCTGTGCTTCAACATAATAATTTCCGGTGCCGTTGATTATAGGCTTTAAATACAAAAGAAAAAATTTCCGCCCATGTTCTTCCAGAAATTTTTCATTCTTTTCTCCGTAAATTTCATGGAAATCAAGAGACAGTACAATATAATCTCTGCTCAGATATTTCCCTAAAGCGCACAGGGTTGTAGTCTTTCCGTATTGTCTGCCTTTATTGATGATGAAGTAACTGCCCTCATCCACATAATCTGTTTTTATTTTTTTCAGCCTGTCATCAAGAGGAACCATATAATGTTTCTGCGGGCTGCAGGATCCGGTTATATTAAATCTGCGTTTCATTTCATTTACCTTCCCATAATATGATTTTGATGATAGAATGATAGAAAAGGGCGCAAGCCCTGATCGTCTGAGATTATTTTAGCATTACATCTTTGGTATGTAAACAGGAGCGGATCGAGTCAGGGCTTTTTATACCCAAACCAATATAGAAATACTGCAGAAAGAGAGGGAGTACACATGTCTTTTATAATAACCACCGGGCAATTTGAAAAGGGATCAGAGGAGCAACAGGCGGCTTTTATCCAATTATTCGGAGCTGAGGATGTCCAGGCTAAATTTGATTTCTATTTCCACTGGTACAATATAGTACATGAATATGGACACTGCCTTTGCTGCTATTATGAATCCGAAACAGTCGGACTGAAACAGGAGCTGCTGGTAAATGACTTTGCGGCAGGCATCTGGAAGTATGCGGGATATGAAAAGGAATTAAGTGATCTGCAGAATTTGCTGAAGGAGATATTGCGGCAAATCAAAAATCCGGTGCCGGCTGATATGGCGTTTGAAGATTATTATGAGCAGATATGGGGAACCGATCTGATAATGCAAGTGCCGGTTTATGGTTATTTCCAGTTCAAGAGCGTGCTGATGGCTCTGGAGGCTGAAAGAGAATTGGCGGGTACTCTCAGAAAAATGGGAATACATAAGGAAATCATCCATAATGTATCTTCACATAAAAGCTACTTGACTGCTGCGGAAACGGCAAAAGAAGTTCTGAATGATGTAAGACAGCTTTTAACTGATCTGGGCATTGAGCAGCCGGTGACAGAGGTGGAACTGGTTGATGACCCGTCAATCCATTGCGTAAAAATAGCACCGGGAAGATAATCCCGATGCTCAGCGGAGTCGGAGGGATTCGAACCCTCGTGCCCCGGAGGGCTAACGCATTTCGAGTGCGCCCCGTTATGACCACTTCGATACGACTCCAATCACTTTTCCTATTATACTTGTTTGGGGAAGCTAAGTCAATCCTTTTATAGTATTACGGTGCAATCGGCTTTCATGCGTGGTGGTGCGCTGCGCCAGAGGCGCATGAATGTTTAGGATGAAAAAGAGGACAGCGGAATGAAAGCAATGATAATCGGCGCCGGCAGTGAGGCGCTTCACACTATTAAAAAGGCTCATGAGCAGGGACTTTTGATCACGGCTCTTGACGGAAATCCGGATGCAGAGGGACTTCGGGCAGCGGATACCGGACTTGTGGTTGATATTTCAAAGGAGAGGTCTGTGATTGAGACTGCGCAGAGGGAGAGGCCGGATTTTATTCTGACCGCACCGATCGGAAGATATCTCACCACGGTGGGGGCGGTGAACGATGCCCTGCACCTGCCCGGAATCAGCAGGCAGATGGCGGTTCTGTGCACGGATAAGTACCGGTTTCATCAAAAGCTTCAGGAGCAGAGCCTGCGGCAGAGCCACTGCTATGCGGTGGGAGGAGAGGGCGGAATGCGCTCGGAAGAGCTGAGGGACGGGATCATACAGGGAGATCTCCCGCTTACTTTTCCGGCTATTTTGAAACCCAGATTTGGTTCCGGCAGCAGGGGAATCCACATGATACAGAATAAGGAAGCTCTGGATTTGGCGCTTGAGAATGAGGAATATGTGCTTGAGGAATGTGTGCCCGGGGAGGAATACGGAGTGGACGGCGCTGTGATCTGCGGCCGTTTTTATCTGGTATTGCTTCGGAGAAAGGAAAACACGCCTCCTCCTGCGAGGCAGGCCGTGGGATATTTTTCGGTACTGCCGGGCGGAGGCTTCTGGCGGCAGGTACAGGATTATATGGAAAGGATTGTGAGCTGCCTTGGCCTTTCCGAATGCTTACTCCATGCGGATATCATAGAGAGCCCGGACGGTCCCTTTATTGTGGAGATGTCCGCAAGGCCGTCGGGGCATAATCTCCACAATCTTTTTACGCCGCTTTGTACGGGCATTGATATGGCGGAGGAATATATCAGATATCGGATGGGAATGAGCTGGAGTTTTACCCCGGCGGCGACCAGAAGGGCGGTAATCCATTACTTTGACATGCAGGGAGAGGTTTTGGAGGTGCCGTGCGCACAGCAGGCGCAGCGGGCGGAGGCATCGCTGCTGGACTGGAAATGCAATATTTCACAGGGACAGGTTCTCGCTCCCGTGTCGGACGGTCATTCTCTCATGGGAAGAGGATATTTCATTCTGGAGGGCGGGGAAGACGATCTGCCGGAAAAGATAGGAAGAATTAAGGCGCTGTTTCGGATCCGTTAAATTTCAGCGCTACAGCTTCCACAACGCCTGCGCTATTTTCATCGCCCCCGTGCCGTCCGTAAGCCGGATCATGGCCTGCCTTGCGGCTTTCCTGGGCACAAGGCAGGAGGCAGGCGCAGCCGGGACGCAGTCAAAGCAAAGTTCTGACATTTCTGTCACAAACAGCAGGATTTCTTCTATGACTTTTCCGGAATTTTCCCGAATATCTCCGGCGCAGGGGATGGCTCCGGCATCCGCAAAGGCTCTGGCGGCGGTAAGCTGATTGTCGGCCATGGTAAAGCTGACAGCGGGAACGCCCAGAGCGCACAGCTCGTAGAGGGTAGTTCCGGCGGCGGAGACGGCCAGATCGCAGTCCCTCATCAGGAAGGAGAGATCCGTCACATTTTCATGCAGAGTCACAAAGGGCAGGTCTTTTGCAAGCTCATGGAGCTGCCTGCTGTCCGTGTTCAGCCTCCCGATCACAATATGAAAAACCGGGGTGGCCTCTTGACTGCTCAGACAGGAGGAACGTGTGCGCAGGGTGCGGAGCAAATCCAGGCAGAAGTGAAAGGGATCGCTTCCCCCCGTGGTAACAAGTATGTCGGATACCGCTTCCCGCAGAGGTGCCATTCTGTTCTGAAACTGCTCCCGCACAGGCGCATAGACGGCTCCCAGAAGTGTCTTTTTCGCATTGCTGTATGCGGCTTCGTAGGAGGGCAGAGTTTCCTGTGTGATCACGTCATAGTTAATCAGCAGGCTTACGGGATAGTCAAAGAGCTGCAGATCATCCAGATAAGCCGTTTTCGCCAAAGGCTGCAGCGACAGAAGATATTTTTCCGTCACAAAATAAGAATCCAGAAAATATACCGGCTTTTCGGCACCGTGGGAGATGTGTGTAAGCAGGAAGGACACTTCCGCAAGCTCCCGTTCGAGATCGTCAAAGACGGCTGTCTTAAGTACCTTCACGGAGAGCCTGCCGGAAAACGCTTCGGATCCGTAAGCCTCGGAATCGTCCTCCCTCCGGGCATCAGGAAGAAAGCCGGTGAGAAGCTCCCGGCTCTCTTCGTCTGAGAGGAGAAAGCATACCTCCATTCCGAGCCTCTGACAGGCCCTTGCAATGGAGAGAGTGCGCACCAGATGTCCTGTTGCGATCCTGCTGTTGCCATCCGTTCGGAAATAGATTATTCGATCAGCTCCCATGCCAGAGGCGTTCCTTTCTTTAAAAAATCCTTTGCTCTCTTTCCCAGAACCTCCTCGTAATACATAGTATGAAGTCCGTTGCCGGGACGGATGGAGCGTATGTTTTCGGGGGAGAGAAGATCACCCTTTTCGATGTCCTTAACCACAAAGAGAGAGCGGGAGCCCTCGTGCTCCAGCTTTTGGGTGTCAGTCAGCACATACTCGCTGCTTCCAAGTGCTTTTTCCAGTATGCGGATCTGCTGCACCATCTGCCGGAATTCCTCCGGCTCCATGGAAAAGGCTCCGTCGGGACCGCCGTCCGCCCGCCGCAGAGTGAGGTGCTTTTCCACCATTTTTGCACCCAGGGGGATGGCTCCGGCAGAGACGATTGTTCCCATAGTGTGGTCTGAGATTCCGGTAAGGCAGTCGTAGGTTTTAGCCAGCGTGGGGATCACGTTCAGATTCACCGCCTCGTAGGGAGTAGGGTAGGAGGAGGTGCATTTTAACAGGATCACATCCTCGCAGCCCTCCTGAACGCAGACATCGAGCGCACGCCGGATATCCTCCGGGTAGGCGATTCCCGTGGCGAAAATCATGGGCTTATGTAAGCGGGCGATCTTGCGGATCAGGGGGATATCGTTGATCTCGTAGGAGGCAATCTTGTAGGCGGGAACGTCCATCTCCTCCAGAAAATCCACGGAAGTGAGATCAAAGGGAGAGGAAAAGCATTCCAATCCCAGCTTCTTGGCCTCCTCCTTCAGCCTAGGCTGCCACTCCCAGGGAGTGAAAGCCTCGCTGTAAAGCTTGTAGAGAGTGGTTCCGTCCCAGATGGTTCCCTCGTTGATCTGGAAGCACTCATCGTCGCAGTCAAGAGTGATGGAATCCGGCGTATAGGTCTGAAGCTTTACCGCATCCGCTCCGGCTTCCCCTGCGGCATGGATAATTTCCAGAGCCCGGTTATAATCCTGATTATGGTTGGCGGAAATTTCGGCCACAATAAAGACGGGGGAATTCCGGGAGATGGTTTTACTTCCTATTCGAAACGATTTATTCATAAAGGCGTCCTCCTTACGGATTACAGATCGGTTTACCAGTAATTTTTCTGTAGAAACTCGTCGTTTCCCCAGGGCTGCCTTGCGGTGAAAAGGCTTCCGTCCGCCTTTTCAATGATGACTGCGGGGAAATAGTGAATAAACAGCGGGTTCAGGCACATAGTATAACCTCCGGCAGTGTCGTAGATGATCTTGTCTCCCGGAGAAAGGGCGGTATCGTCCACAATCTCAAAAAGTCTGTCATATTCCATGCAGGTGGAGCCGCAGACCCATTGGGAGATTTCCTTTTTGCGCCCGGAGACATCACTGCAATACTCGATATGATGGGGATAAGTGTGCCTTGTGACCAGGGGATTGAGGTTCACGCGGCTTCCGTTTGTAACCACAAACTTCCTGCCCCGGATATCCTTCACGTCCAGCACCTCGGTCTCAAAGGTGGCGGCCCTTGAGATCAGAGAGACACCGGGCTCTGCAATCAATGTGACTTTTTCCTTGTCAAAGTAAGAGCCAAGCACCCGGCAGATTTCCCGGAAATAGTCCCGGTAATCGGGTTTGTCGCTTCTTCCGCCAAAGTAGCCGCCGCCCATATCCACGTAGGACAGCGACAGGCCGTACTGTCTGGCGATCTTCACGGCCATGCCGGCCAGGGCACCGTAAACCTGAACCGTTCTGGACTGCGTGGAGGAGTGAAGATGAAGGCCTGCCACCGTTACATTTGGGAGCCGGCGCAGCCTTTCGATCACGGATTCAAGGACACCGTTTTCGTAGCAGTACCCGAAGCGTCCTCCCTCTGCCGTTGCCAGCTCCTCGTCAGGACACAGAGCTGCAATGTCACAGTTGACGCGAAGTCCCACGGCAAGCTCCCTTGCCGGATAAAGGGCAGAAAGCTCCTCAAGCCATGCAAGCTCCTGGGAGGAGTCGAGATTCACATACCCTCCGGCAATGAGGACGGTCTCAAAAATTTTTTTATCCTTGATGGGACCGTTATAGATAATATGCTTTCCATGAAAGCCAAGGCGGTGCGCCAGGTCATACTCCTCTGCGGAAACCACCTCTGCGAAAAAGCCCTGCTCCCTCAGATAGGTAAGCAGCCAGGGCAGAGAGTTGGTCTTGAAGGAATAGCCCATGATGAAATTCCCCCAGTTTTCCGTGAGGGATTCCCGAAGAAGGCTGATGTCGTAGAGCAGTTCCTTTTCCCGGATCCGGTAAAAGGGATATTTGGCTGTTAGATTATTCATGGTTAAAAAGTCTCCTGTATTTGATTTGGGCGATTTCAAAATCCTCCGGGGTGTCAATGTCCTGAACCTCCATTTCCGTCAGGACAAGGGGGAGAAGCTTTGGAAGATCAGTGGTGCCCGCTTCCAGAAAGGGAGCGGTTTTGCAGGCATAAAACTGGCCGCAGTCATGATATATCTTCGGAAGATCCTGGCTCCTGGCTCTTTCATATTCGGGAAACTGCCGCACAAGAAAGCCGTCCCCGCCTATAAGGAGTCCGCGCTGGGGCGGGTAGGAAAAGGGAACGACAGGCATCACGGAATCAGCGGTTTGGAGCAGCTCCATGGCGTTTCTAAGTCTCTCTCCGGTGAGAAAGGGTGCGGTGGGATAGATGCAGCAGAAGGCGTCAAACTCCTGCCCTCTTTTTTGGTATTCGCAAAGCACCTCCACAATCACGTCGTCTGTGGAGGCAAAGTCTCCGGAATTTTCCCTTGAGCGGTAAAAAGGCACTGCAGCTCCCGCCTTTTTGGCAAGCTCCGCAATGGTCTCGTCATCAGTTGAGACCATGATCTCGTCAAAAATTCCGGATTCCTTTGCCGCTTCTATGGAATAATATAGAATAGGTTTCCCGCAAAATTCTTTAATATTCTTTCCGGGAATTCTTTTACTTCCGCCTCTGGCGGTTATAATTGCCAGCTGTTTTCCCATCTGCTTCATCTCCTTAAAAAATTTCTTAACACCAGTGATTATACACTATATTCCGTTGCATTAAAATAAAAAGATGTGTTATCATAAAAAACGGCAGTAAAAAGATTCATCTTGGAGGCGGGTCTGTCTCTGAAATGAAGTAAAGGGACGAAAAATATGAAAGATTACAAACGGATATACGTTTGCCATACCTTTTATCACGCATATATCGCATGTCTGAAGGAGCTGAACCGGGATAAGGGGGACTGGGGAGAAGCCGACCTGATGCTCAGCAGCATGTCAAACGATTTCGGAAATCTGAAGGAGAGGGCGGAGCGGAGCGGTCTCTTTTCCAGGGTTATTGTCTTTGACGAGAAGGAGGAAAGCTTCTTTCCGGAGCTTGCGGCTTTGAGACGGGATACGGGAAGCCTGGTGAAAAATATGATTCAGAGAATCCGCTTCACCAGACGGCTGGGGAAACTGCTGGAGCCTTATATTCCGGTGGATTTCAGTCGGTATGAGGATATTTATGTCTTCTGCGACTCGGATCCGATAGGCTATTATCTTGCCACGCACAGAATCTATTATCACGCGGTGGAGGACGGCCTTGACTGCATCCGGTATTATGATACGGCCCGCTTTGACAACCGGGGGCATTTCGGATTGAAGGCGTGGATGGCGGCCCATAATCTTATTTTTATTCAGAACGGCTATTCCAAGTACTGTCTGGATATGGAGGTGAATGACATTTCCGCACTGGCCTATCCCTGTCCCAAGTATGTGGAAAAACCAAGGCGGGAGCTGACAGAGCGCCTTGGCAGCAGGGAGAAGAGGATTCTGGTGTCTGTTTTTATAGAAAACAGAGAGGAATTGGAGGAGACGTTTGCTGCGGGATGCGAGGACGAGCACAGGGTTCTGGTGCTCACGGAGCCGTTGTGCGATCTGGAAACCAGAAAGAGAATTTTTCATGATATTATCGAAGAGTATCAGATGGTGGAGGGAAAGAGGGCGAGAGTCCTTTTGAAGCCTCATCCCAGGGATGTGCTGGATTACAGGGGGCTTTTTCCGGGCTGTATCGTCCTGGACGGCAGGTTTCCCATGGAGATCCTGAATCTGGTGGAAGGGCTCGTGTTCGACAGGGTGGTTTCGGTCTTTACGGTGCCGGACGCCATCTTGTTTGCCAGGGAAAAGGTGTTTCTGGGAGAGGACTTTATGGATAAATATGAGGCACCTGAGATACACAGACAAAACGAACAAATCTATTAAGCGGAAACATGAAGGATAATATGGAACGAATCAGGAAATGGATGACCGGAATGGCAATCCTGGGAACCGTGCTGACAACAGGACTGTTCTGCTATATGCCCTTCCGGGAAATTCTGAAGGAATACAACAGAAAAACGGCTTCTCTGCAGCAGGAGGAGAGCCTGGGAAATGTGGAGGATAAGGCGGAGGCGCTCTTTGACAGGATGGCGGACTCTGCAAAAGACGCAGGCCCGTCAGAAGAGGGAAAGCAGGCAGGAGCATCGGGTGACGTACTTTCGGACCGTGAGGCGGAGCATCCCTCTGTGTCCTTTATCATCAAGAACGGGGACGGGGAGCTTCGGACTTCCGTCTGGCACAGCGGGGAGGGAATCTGCTATGTGTTTCTGCCCGGATTTGCCGGGGAATGGGAGCTTGGAGTGGACGAGATCCAGGATGGCGGCACTGTTATGATCGGAAGCGAGAGCTTCCATGAGGGGGACGTGATCCGTGAAATCCGCTGGGAGGAGGCCTATGAGTTTGTCCTGCGGGACGGGGAAGGGGAGGAGCTTTTGCATGCGCCCCTGATTTTTATGCAGTCCTCGGCTATTCCTGTGCTTGCGCTTTTCACGGAGTCCGAGTCCATGGAGTGGATCGATGAGGAAAAGGGGAACGAGGAGCCCGGTGAGATGATTCTCTGGGATGAAAAGGGAGAGATTTGCTGCCGGGGAAATGTCGGAAGTATCCGGGGCCGGGGAAATTCCACCTGGGGGCTTTCCAAGAAGCCCTATCAGCTGAATCTGGAAGAAAAGGCGGATCTTTTCGGATTCGGGGAGAACAGAAGCTGGAATCTTCTGGCGGACGGCTATGATGAGACAAAGCTGCGAAACAGGCTTGCGTTCGGGCTTGCAGATGCCCTTGGAATGGCTTATACGCCGCAGGGAAGAACCGTGGATCTGTACTGCAATGGTGTGTACTACGGTGTGTACTATCTTTGCGAGAAGGTGGAAGTGGGGGAAAACCGCGTGGCTGTCAGGGATATGGAGGAGAAAAGCCTGGCCGTGTACACTCCGCAGCAGTTAGAGGAGCTTTCCGTGATTACCTCGGAGGACGGCAGCCGCAAGTGGACGGATTCCCAGGTGGAGGAGGCGGACATCACCGGCGGATATCTCTTTGAGCGTGAGCTGGATTTTCGCTATGAGGAGGAGATCAGCGGTTTTGTCACGTCCTGGGGGGATGCCTATGCGTTGAAAAGCCCCAGGTATGCCACAGAGGATCAGGTAAATTACATTGCGGACCGAATGCAGGAATTTCAGGATGCCCTGGCATGGGAGGATGGGATCAATCGCAAGAGCGGAAAGCATTACTCGGAGTATATCGACGTGGAATCCTTTGTACAGAAGTATCTAGTGGAGGAGGTCACGAAGAATTATGACGGAGGTGTCACGAGCAGCTTTTTCTATAAGCCGGAGGATGCCGTGAGTACCAGGATTTTTGCCGGTCCCGTGTGGGATTATGACGTGATCTTCGGGAACTGCAGTCTGGACGGGATCGTGGGGGATCCCATGGGTATAACCGAGCTGAATGATCATGTGCTGGGAACAGAGCTCTTTGCCATGCTCTGCGAAAAGGAGGATTTTTATCAGCGGGTGACCACGCTTTACGAGCAGAAGGCTGCGCCATATCTCGACTGGCTCCTTGAGGAGGGGATCCGGAGTATGTCCCGGGAGGTGGAGCAGGCCGTGCGCCTTGACAGTATCAGATGGGAGAATCTGGAAAACAGGTACCAGTATTATGAGAGCTATGAAAATAATCTGAGGGCTCTTGAGTATTATATTGAGGCCCGCAAGAAATTTCTGGATGACGTGTGGCTTTCAGGGGTTTCCTATCACACGGTTACCTTTGTGGTGGACGGCGAGGCCTGGAAGCGCATTTATATAGAGGATGGTCAGACAGCGGGCCATGAACCGGTTCCGGTGAAATACAATTCGCTTTTTGCGGGGTGGTTTTCGGAGAGCCATGATGTGCCTTATGACGAGTATAAGCCCGTGTATGAGGATATGAGCTTCTATGCGGTGTGGCAGGAGCTTCCGCCGCCGGAGGATGAGTGAGGTTGAAGCTTTTCCGGCAGTGCGGTTGGTGTTCCGGCGCTGGCAGTCCGTGCGCTGAATCAGTTCTGTGAGGATTCTGGACAAAAATTAAAAGATAACTCATGACGGGTTGACTTTTTTATAAATGAAGAGATGAGGGAAGACTTTCCGCTGATTGCAAAGGATTTTTATGTCCATGAATTTGCAAACATTCCAAAACACCAAGATGTAGAGTATTTCGGTATCGAGTCAGGTGAAGGTTGGCCGGAACTGATGTTTAACAGATTTACACTTGGTCTCAACAGAGGAAGGAAAAAATATGACGAAAGTGAAGAAAACAATGAAGATTTTATTAGCGATTGCTATAATTACATTTGTTTTACTGCTTGTAATATATATAAATCATAAAATTCACTTAAATAAGGAACAAAAGTTGCTTTTACCTATCAGTACAATGGTAGAAATTGACGGGCATAACATGAGTGTATATATTGAGGGAAGCGGCGAAAAAACACTTGTATTTATGTCTGGTGGTGGAACCTGTTCTCCCATATTGGATTTCAAATCTCTTTACTCACTATTAAGCGATAAATATCGAATTGTAGTTGTAGAGAAATTCGGATATGGTTTCAGTGATGTCGTTGACAAAAAAAGAGGAATTGAATCCATATTAGCAGACACAAGGGCTGCTCTAAAGGCGGCAGGTATCGAAGCACCCTATATCCTTTGTCCGCATTCTATGTCAGGGATTGAAGCATTATATTGGGCGCAACAATATCCCGAAGAAGTATTGGCCATCATAGGTCTTGATATGGCAGTTCCCAAATCATATCAAGATTATAATATCAATATGACCATGCTTAAATTAAGTCAGTTTGCATCTGCTATTGGAATAACGAGATTACTGCCGGGTGTGTCTGATAGTGACGCAATAACAAATGGCACTCTATCTGACAAGGAAAAAGAGATATATAAAGCAGTTTTCTATAATCGAACAGCAACAATAACAATGCTAAATGAAGTAAAAAGTATTAAGGAAAATGCACGGAAAGTTGAATCGGATAATATACCACAAGTTCCAATGCTTCTGTTTGTATCGAATGGCGAGGGGACAGGCTGGGACAAAGAAACATGGCGAAGCTGTCAAAAAGAATATATCGCAAATATTGCAAATAGTAAAATGATAGAATTAGACTGCCCACATTATATTCATGATTTTGAATATCAAGTGATAAGCGAAAAGATATTTGAATTTTTGTCATATCCGTAAAGATGTAACCTATAAAACATTGTCTCCCTTATGGGAAGGAAGGAGGGGGTTTTTTAAGCCCGTCCTGTGGAAAAGAATCCACATCCTTCATCTGAGCCCAAATCTTTTTGTGTTATCCTCTGTGGACATTATAGCATGATTTCTGGGGGCTGTCAGTTTCAAAGGAAAAGCAAATCTTTCTTGAAAAACAATTAAGACCGTGCTATAATCAGTCAAAAGCAAACGATTTCTATTGCGGTGGTTTTTCCGCCGCATCTGAAAGATCTGTTCTGATATTCTTGAAATCCTGCTTTTTAAAACCCAACAGACAACAAAACAGCAGGAGATGCGGAATACCGGAGGCAGAGCCGGAAACGGTTAAGTGTGCGGCGGTGCCCGAATGGCGGACGCATTTTCCTGCGGCAAGGAGGAAAATGTATGGAAAACAGTGCGGCAATGAGTCAGGACGGGTTCCCGCAGTCGGTGATGACGAAGCTGGAGGATCTGAATCTGGAGGACAGGTTCCTGTTCAGTGAGGTTATGGAGGATAAGGAGGCTTACCAGGCGGCGGTAAGCATTCTCCTGGAGGATGAGATCCGTCTTCTGGAGAAGCCGGAGACGGAAAAGGAGCCGGCTGTACCAGGCCCAGCTGGACGTGTCTTTGCTGGAGCCGGGGACCGTGAATTTTAATCAGCTGAACGACAGCTGCTTTATACTCATAGCGCCCTTTGACATTTTCGGAAGGGGATTATACCGATACACGTTTGAGGGAATGTGCAGGGAGTGTCCGGAACTGAAATTGGAGGATGGTGCGGTGCGGGTGTTCATCAATACAAAGGGCGGGAACCCGGAGGGGTTTTCCGGGGAGTTTCTGGACTTTATGAGGTACATCACGGAAACGACGGATGAGATGGCGGAAAACACGGCCAGCGAGAGGATCAAGCTGATACACAGGAATGTCCGGAATGTGAAGGAATCGGAGAGGATGGGAGTGAAGTATATGCAGGCGTGGGAGGAGAAGGCCCTGGAGCGGGAGGACGGAAGGGCTGAAGGAAGAGAAGAGGGAAGAGTCGAAGGAAGGGAAGAGGGTGCGGCAGAGACTCTGATAAGAAATGTGGAGGAGGCCAGTAAAAACTTCAAAATAGATCTGAAAAAAGCGTGTGAGGGGCTGGGAACCACAGTGGAGGAATATCAAAGGGCAAAGGAACAGTTAAAGAAATGGAACACTAAATAGGCATCTTTCCTTGCCCGGAAACGCAAAGTTTGTTATACTAACATTTAAGTGATGTTGGGGTTCAAAGGCTCTGACATTTGCTGATGCCAGTAAATGTCAGAGCTTTTCGTGTTTCATAGGAAAGACCTTGTCGCTGCGGAGTGATAAAGAATATGTCTTTCCTATGAAACAAAAACCTTATGCGCACGGATGCACGTGGAAACATCCGGCGCAGCAAAGTGTCCAAGCCCCTCAAGATTGAGAGGCAGGGGAGATGATGTGGGCTTGCCCGCTTTGTTCTTTACCCTGTAAAATAAAAACAAAATCGGGTGAAAAAATATAGATGAGGAAAATATATAAAAAATTAATGATCCTGCTGGATAAAAAACAGAAGAAAAAGATGATTCTTCTCGTGTTTTTGATGCTCATAGGAGCCGTGCTGGAAACGCTGGGCGTTTCCATGATCTATCCCGTGGTGAAGGTGGTCATGACTCCGGATGCCGTGGAGGACAGCTGGTATCTGCAGATTATCTGCGATATTTTCCGCATAGACTACGGGGATACCAGAAGTCTCATGGTGGTGGTGATGACAGGGCTTGTCGTGATATTTGCCCTCAAAAACATTTTTCTGTTTTTCCAGCAGAAGGTGCAGCTTAAGTTTGTCTATACCAACCAGTTTGCCACATCCAGAAGGATGATGATCAATTTTATGCTCAGGCCCTATGAATACTATCTGAATGCGGATACCTCCGTGATCCAGAGGAGCATCACCTCGGATGTGAACAATATGTACGGCCTGATTCTATCCCTGCTGCAGCTGGTAAGTGAGGGGATTGTCTTTGTCTGTCTGGTTGTTGTGAGTCTTGTGACGGATGTTTGGATGAGCATTACGGTGGCCGTACTGCTTGTGACGGCCCTTCTGATCATAAAGTGCGTGTTAAAGCCCATCATGCGCCGTGCCGGGGAGGAAAATCAGGATTACTACAGCGGGCTTTACAAGTGGATTGACCAGTCGGTGATGGGGATCAAGGAGATCAAGATCGCAAACAGGGAGAGCTATTTTATCAACGAATATGCCAAATGCGGGGCAGGGTATGTGGGAGCGGTTCAGCGCTATAATCTGTATAATGCGACCCCGAGGCTTCTGATCGAGACAGTGGCGATTGCGGGAATGATTTTGTATGTGATGATCAGTATGCTGCGGGGCGGTAATATTGAGAATATCATGCCTCAGCTGGGAATTCTTGCGGTTGCGGCCATGAGACTGATTCCCTGTGCCAACCGGATTAACAATCATCTGACCTCCATTTCCTATTTCGAGCCCTTCTTTATGGGAGTCTCGGACAATCTGCAGGAGGAGATCCGGGATGAGAGCATCAATTATGACGAGGAGGCCTACCGGGAGATCCGGGAGGTGGAGAAGCTGGAAATCCGGGATAAGATCGAGCTTCGGGATATCGTATATAAGTACCCCAATTCGGAGGTGCTGATTTTTGATCATGCGGATATGGAGATCCCCATCGGAAAGAGTGTGGGAATTGTGGGAACCTCCGGAGCCGGCAAAACCACGGTAGTGGATATTCTGCTGGGACTGCTGCGGCTGCGCAGCGGGCAGATTCTGGCGGACGGCATGGAGGTCAGGGAGCATTACAGATCCTGGCTGAAGAATATCGGCTATATTCCCCAGACTATCTTTATGATTGATTCCACTATCCGGAAGAATGTGGCTTTCGGGTATGCGGATGAGGAGATTGACGACGAGAAGGTATGGCGGGCCCTTGGAGAGGCCCAATTGGACGAGTTTGTCAGGGGCCTTCCGGAAGGGCTTGACACCGGGATCGGAGAGAGGGGAATCCGGATTTCAGGCGGACAGAGGCAGAGGATCGGGATCGCAAGGGCGCTGTTTGAGGATCCGGAGGTACTGGTTCTTGACGAGGCTACCTCGGCCCTGGACAATGAGACGGAGGCGGCAATTATGGATTCCATCAACAGACTGCATGGAAGAAAGACGCTGATCATCATTGCGCACCGTCTGCAGACCATTGAAAAATGCGATATGGTATATCGTGTGGAGAACGGCAGGGCAAAGAGGGAGCGCTGAGAAAGGAACGGGCTGTGGGAAGGAAGAAACGAGTTGCAAGCATTGAATTATTGAGGATTCTGGCCATGGTGATGGTAGTTACCATGCATTTTCTGCGGGAATCGGGCAGCATGCTTTCGGCGGACCGGCTCTCTGACGCGCCCGCAGAGCAGTTCCTCGGGACCTTCCTGGAGGCCTTCTGCATCGTGGCGGTCAATGCCTATGTGTTTGTCAGCGGTTATTTCGGGGAGAAAAGGGAATTTCGAATCGCCAGAATCCTGCTTTTCCTGATGCAGATCTGGTTTTATTCCCTCCTGATTCCTGCGGTTCTGACGGTGCTGGGCACTCCCATCCTACTTACCGAGATGGGAGTGTACGGACTGATTCAGTATCTGCTGCCGATCGAGACGGAGAGCTACTGGTTTGCAACCTCCTTTTTCGGCCTCATGCTTTTGCAGCCCGTATTGAATGCGGCATCGGAAAAGCTTTCGGGCTCCCAGATGAAAAGGATTCTCTTATTCCTGCTTCTCCTGTTTTGCGGCATCAAGAGCGTCTGCCCGGTTCATCTTGCCACAGACCGTTACGGCTATGACCTGATCTGGTTTGTCTGCGTGTACCTGACCGCCTCTTATCTGCGGCTCTATGGCCCGGAGAAATTAAAGAGCTTCGGCTGGGCACTTTATACGGGCGGATGTGCCCTGATATTTGGGATGACTCTGGGGCTGTGGTATGCGCTTCCTGTACTGCCGGGAGCGGCATATTATTTCACGGTTCCCTTCCATTATAATTTCGTCCTCTGTCTGGTTGGGGCGGTGGGACTGTTTTACGGATTCCTGGGGATCGGGATCAAGGAGGGCTGGAAAGCGGATATCATAAGAAAGCTGGGTAGCTACAGCTTTGGAATTTATCTGCTCCATGAGCATCCGGATCTGCGGCATCTGTGGTATCCTTATCTGAAGAATATTGTGAATCCCACGGCGAAGGGCGGCGTTCCCATGCTTCTTGCGGAGCTTGCGTTCTGTGTCCTGGCGCTGTTTGCGGCAGGCTTTCTCGCAGAATGGATCAGGGATCTTCTGTTTGGCAGACTCAGGGCGGTTTACCGTTTTGTGCGAAAACGCAGAAGGCGCAGGGCGCTGGCGGAGCAGGTGCGGAAAGGAGAGGTGGCAGAGAATGAGTAAGACAAAGGAGCTGGAAAAATATCTTCATCTGGCGGCGGAAATTTTATTTCCGCTGGTTTTGCTGATTTTTCCCCTGTTAAAAATCAATCAGGGAGTTGATCTGACGGATACGCCCTACAGCCTCGGAAACTACCGGTTTTTTGAGGGAACCCGGGGAGTGTGGGTTCTGGCGACCTTTCTCTCCAATGTGGCGGGCTATGTGCTCACAAAGCTTCCCATGGGGGGGACCATGCTGGGGATGAAGCTGTATACCTCTTTGCTGATCAGCCTGATGGCGCTCACATCCTACCGCTTTTTTAAGACAAAGATGCCTCCCTTTCTGGCCTTTGCCGGGGAGATGGCCGCTATTGGCTTTTGCTGGTGCCCCACGGGGATTCTCTATAATTATATGACTTATCTGTTTTTCCTTGCGGGAGCGGTTCTGCTCTTTCGGGGATTGGCGGGAAACCGTCCGGCATGTCTGTTTCTGGCAGGCATCTGTCTGGGACTTAATGTCTCCGTGCGCATTCCCAATATTCTGGAGACGGTGCTGATCGTGGCGGTGTGGTACTATGGATTTCGGAAAAAGAAATCACTGGAAAGGCTGGGAAAGGAGACCGGTCTGTGCGTGGGAGGCTTCCTTGCGGCGCAGGCGGTGATGTTCCTTGTGATCTCCCTCCTTTTCTACGGCTTTGGGGCTTACGGGGAAATGATCAGAGGGCTTTTTACCATGTCGGAGGGAGCTTCCGACTATACGCTGGGAGAGATGCTGCTTTCTATTCTGTCTGCCTATGCAAGGGGATTCCAGTGGATGCTCTATATGCTTCTGTGTATTCTGCCGGGAGTGCCTTTTTTCATGATCCGGAAGGATAAGCTTCGAAGGCTCAGGAAGGTGGTCTACTGCGCCTGTATCGTTTTCCTGTTCGTGGTTCTGGGAAAGTGGGGCATGTACAACTTCCGCTATTATCAGAAGGAGTCCGCTCTTCAATGGGGCGTGGTATTCCTGATCATGTCCATTGCGGTCTGTGTCTGGATGCTGTCCACCAGGATGCTGGATGACGAGTGGAAGCTGATCGGCTGCATCAGTCTTGTGATGATCCTGATTACGCCTCTTGGAAGTAATAACTATGTGTGGCCCGCACTCAACAATCTGTTTTTCATTGCGCCCGTGACCTTCTGGATGATCTACCGGTTCGCAAGGTGGGGGAGAACCTGTGTGGACAGTACGGGGCGGGTTCCCTTTTTCCCGGCAAAGGCCATGGTGTCGGCCATGGCGCTGGCCTTCTTTGTCCAGAGCCTTGGGCTTGGGCTTGGCTATGTGTTCAAGGATGGGGAGACCGGCGAGAAGCGGAGCGTGAAGGTGCTCAATAATGCGGTGCTTTCCGGAATGTATACCACGCAGCTGAATGCGGAGACTATAGACGAGCTGAGCAACTTTATGGCGGAGAATCAGGAGGATTACCTTGGGAAGGAGCTGATTCTGTATGGCGACATACCGGGGCTTTCCTATTATCTCGACAGGCGGCCGGCTGTCTTTACCTCCTGGCCGGATCTGGATACCAACAGTCTTTCGCAGCTTGAAGCGGATCTTGCGAAGCTGACGGGCAGCATGAATCTGAAGGGAGCGGAGCGGCCCCTTGTGATCATCACACCGTATCTTGCTGCTTATTATCAGGGAGATGAACAGGCCATGGAATGGTTTGGAGTGGATGAGCAGGACTGTGACGGAGACGAGAAGCTTCGAGCAATACTGGACTTTATGGATGAGAATCATTATGAGCAGGCTTTTGTGAACGAAGCTTATGCCGTTTATGAGTGAGAAAGAAAAGAGGTAGGATATGATTCGGTTTAATGTGCCTCCCTGTACGGGAAGAGAGATTGAAAATGTAAAAAAAGCCGTGGAGAGCATGCATATCTGCGGGGACGGGGAATTTACCGCAAAATGCAGCGCTTTCTTGGAGAAGAACACGGGAACGGCCAAGTGTCTTCTGACCACCTCCTGCACCCACGCACTGGACATGGCGGCGCTTCTGTGTGATATCAGGGAAGGCGACGAGGTCATTATGCCCTCCTACACCTTTGTCTCCACGGCCAATGCCTTTGTGCTCCGGGGGGCCAGAATTGTGTTCGTGGATATCAGGCCCGATACCATGAATATGGATGAAAATCTGATAGAGGCTGCAATTACCGAAAAAACAAGGGCGATCGCACCGGTGCACTACGCCGGGGTAGGCTGTGAGATGGACAGGATCATGGAGATTGCAAGGAGGCATCAGCTGTTTGTGGTGGAGGATGCGGCTCAGGGGATTATGAGCACCTACAAGGGGAAGGCGCTTGGAACCTTCGGCCAGTTCGGCGCTTTCAGCTTTCATGAGACCAAGAATTACAGCATGGGAGAGGGCGGCGCACTTCTCATCCGGGACAGCCGATATGTGGAGAAGGCCGAGATCCTGAGGGAAAAAGGCACGGACAGGAGTAAATTTTTCCGGGGGCAGGTGGATAAATACCGCTGGCAGTCCTTTGGCTCCTCCTATCTACCAAGCGAGCTGAATGCGGCATATCTCTACACCCAGTTTGAGGAGGCCGAAAAGATCAATCAGGTGAGGCTGGAGAGATGGGATCAATATTACCGGCTTCTTGCGCCTCTTAGCGAGGCGGGAAAAATAGAGCTTCCCCATATACCGGAGGACTGCGTTCACAACGGGCACATGTTCTACATTAAGACCAGGGACATGGAGGAGAGAACCGCTCTGATCAGGCACCTGAAGGAGAGCGATATTCTTGCCGTGTTCCACTATGTTCCTCTCCATTCTGCGCCTGCCGGAATGAAGTTCGGGCGTTTCCACGGGGAGGATAGGTACACGACCAGGGAGAGCGAGAGACTGCTCAGGCTTCCCATGTTCTACCAGCTTAAGGAGGAGGAAGTGGACTATATCGCCGGCAAGGTGAAGGAATTCTATGGTATGTAAGGCTTTTTGGAGGAAATACGAAAATTTAATAGGGACAGGGCTGCTCCTTCTGGTTCTTCTGGTTTTCACATCGGTAAGGTATGATTATTATTTTGACCTCAATGACGACGTGCTGATGAAGGATATTCTGGCGGGAGTCTACACGGGAGAGCCGGAGAGCCGCAACATCCAGATGATATGGCCCGTCAGCGCCTTTCTCAGTCTGCTCTACCGGATGGGAAGAGGGCTGCCCTGGTACGGAATTTTTCTGTGCCTGTGTCATTTCGGGAGCATTGCCCTGATTGTGCACAGGAGTCTGTGCCTGTGCCGG
This sequence comes from uncultured Lachnospiraceae bacterium, assembly GCA_910586025.1. Classification (GTDB taxonomy): domain Bacteria; phylum Bacillota; class Clostridia; order Lachnospirales; family Lachnospiraceae; genus Suilimivivens. Next base: position 6,412 of record CAJUIO010000045.1, on the reverse strand, counting down.
AGAATTCCGGGCAAGGCGCTTCTTCTTGCGGGGGAGGGCGTTCTTCTTGGAGGACTGCTGCTGCCTCATCTGGTGTCGGTTCAGTATACTGTGACCTCGGCGCTTCTGGTATCGGCGGCAGCCTTTCTGTTTATGACCACGGATGCGGCGGAGCCTGGAGACTTTATCCGTAAAAACGTGATCACGGTATTTCTTGCGGTGCTTGCCTATCTGGTGCGGCCCTGGATGCTGCTTCTTCTGCTTCCCCTGATCTGTGCGGCAGGCCTGATAAGGTGGAGCGGGGAGGAGAAGATTTTTGCCAGGGAGAACTGGACCAAGTATCTGGCTGTGATCGGAGCGGTTCTTGCGGGTATCGGTCTTGGACAGCTTTGTCATCAGATTGCCTACGGCAGCGCAGAATGGAAGACCTTTCTGGAATATTTTAATAACCGGACGGAGCTTTACGACTTCCAGACGCTTCCGGAATATGAAAAGCATCGGGACTTTTATGAGCGGGAGGGCCTCAAACAAAGCGAATGGGAGCTGCTTGACAATTATAATTTCGGGTTGGATCCGGCCATTGACGAAAAGCTTCTCGGTGCGGTTGCCGAATATGCCGCCGCAAACAGAAGTGAACGCAAGCCCTTTATGCAAAAGCTCAGGGAAAGTCTTGGGCAATACTATAGAAGGATGATCTATCCGCCCTGGCGGAACGAGAGTGATTTTCCCTGGAGCTGGCTGGTGATTTTCTCTTATCTGGCTGCGCTTGTGACGGCCGTGCCGGCACAGGGAAAAAGACCTGCCCTGAGCTTTTTCCAGGCAGCTTTGAGGCTGTTGTTTCTCCTTATGGTGAGGACGGTGCTGTGGATCTGGCTGATCTACAGGGACCGGGTGCCGGTGCGGATCTCTCACTCCATGTATCTGATGGAGCTTGGCATCCTGCTTGGCCTGGTTCTGGTACAGTGTGCACGGCTTTGGCGCGGCGCGGCGGACAGAAGGCGGCTTTTGCCTGCCGGCATTGGCATTGTCTATGCGCTTGCGGGCTTTCTGATCCTGCCCCGGGCCATAGAAGCTGCGGATACGGATGTGGCCGCAAAGGCTGCGGCGAATATCAGGTATGAGCGCCTTTATTCCTGTCTGGGAAGCGGACAGCGGCGGGAAAATTTCTATTTTATTGATGTGTATTCCTCGGTTGCCTATACGGAAAAGCTGTTTGTAAACGTGGATAACAGCCTTGATAATTACGATATTATGGGCGGCTGGGCCTGCAAAAGCCCTCTGTGGCACAAAAAGCTCGGGGTCTTCGGGATCACGGACGTGCAGGAGGCGCTGGCAGAGCGGGACGACGTGTTTTATGTGCAGGAGGCCGGTGCGGATGCCGGATGGCTGCAGAGGTATTACAGGGAATGCGGAAGTGAAGTTCAGATACATCTGACGGAGATGGTGGAGGATGAGTTTGAGATATACAGAATCAGCAGGAAATGAGGATGATATTCTTCAGGGAAAGGACATGTATCTTCGGAAAATGACGGAGGATGACACGGATCTGATCGTGAAATGGCGGAATCAGGATTTTGTCCGGGAAAATTTTATTTATCAGAAGCCTTTTACCAGACAGGGACACCGCAGCTGGATCGAGAACATGATAAAAACCGGAAGAGTGGTTCAGTTTGTGATCTGCACGGCCCGGGGTACGCCGGTGGGGAGTGTGTATCTGAGAGATATTGACCGGGATCACAAAAAGGCAGAGTACGGGATCTTTATCGGAGCAAGAGAGGCCATGGGCCGCGGCTACGGAACGCAGGCCGCAGAGCTGATGATCCGGTATTCTTTTGAAAAGCTGGGTCTTCATAAGCTCATGCTCCGGGTTCTCGCGGGAAATGACAGAGCCCGGAAAAGCTATGAGAGGGCGGGCTTTGTACAGGAGGCGTATCTTCGCGACGAGGTGTACCTTGCGGGCCGCTACCGGGATGTGATATTGATGGCAGTGATAAATTCAGCAAAGCAGGAGGCGATGTAAGTGGAAAAAATCAGCTTTGTGATTCCCTGTTACCGATCCGAGGCAACTTTGCCGGGAGTGGTCCGGGAAATACAGGATACCATGAAAACCATGGAGGCCTATACCTATGAGATTATATTGATCAATGACTGTTCTCCGGATGATACCTTCGGAACCATCCGCAGGCTCTGCGGGGAAAACGAAAATATAACGGGAATCAATCTGGCTAAAAATTTCGGACAGCACAGCGCCCTCATGGCGGGCTTTCACCATGTGAGCGGAGATCTGATCGTGTGTCTGGACGATGACGGGCAGACTCCTGCCTGCGAGGCGGGAGGGCTGATTTCCGAAATCGAACAGGGGGCGGACGTGGTCTATGCAAGATATGACCATAAGCGGCATTCCCTTTTCCGGAATTTTGGCAGCCACGTCAATGAGCTGATGACCCGAATCATGCTGGGAAAGCCCAAAAATCTGTATCTCTCCAGCTATTTTGCGGCAAGAAGGTTCGTGGTGGAGGAGATGAAGCGTTATGAATACGCATATCCCTATGTCATCGGCCTGGTGCTCCGCAGCACCAAAAATATTGTGAATGTGGATGTGAATCACAGGGATCGCAGCGCGGGCCGGTCGGGCTACACGCTGGGAAAGCTTTTGAATCTGTGGTTTAACGGCTTTACGGCATTCAGTGTGAAACCCCTCCGGATTGCCACGGTGACAGGGGTTTTCTGTGCGTTTGCCGGTTTTGCCTACGGGATTTACACGATTATCAAAAAGATCTTTATCAGACCGCCGGAGCTGGTTACCGGATTCAGTGCTCTGATGTCCATGATAGTTTTCATGGGCGGGATGCTGATGCTGATGCTGGGGCTGGTAGGCGAGTATATGGGCAGAATGTATATTTCCATGAACAATTCTCCGCAGTTTGTGATCCGGGAGATTGTGGGGAAGGAATCGGGAGAAAATGAAGAAGGGAAATAATATTGTCGGTGCGGGGCTTGGATTTTCTCTGGTGTGCGCCCTGCCGGTCCTGCTTCCCATAAGGGGCAGGGAGCTTTTTTATACAAACAGTATCGCGGCTTTTTTGCTGTGGATCCTGCTGACGCTTCTCATGAGCCGGATCCTTAAGCACGGCTTTTCCGGGGGGAAGAGAAGATGGCTTCTTCCCGGCATTTTTGCGGCGCTCTTTTCCCAGGCCATGACCTTTGGGGCCGGTCTGGAACAAAACGGGAGCGTTGCGTTCCGGGAGATACGGCTCTGGGCCGGCGCTGCGGCGCTTTCCGTGAACGGTGCCCTGATCGTCCGCTTCGTGTGGGATCTTCTTCTGGAAAGACAAGAGGCCGGGGAGGATGGCGGGAAAGAAAGAAAAGGAGGACTGCGCTCTTTTTTCCTCACGGCTGCAGGAATTTTTATCTGTTATCTTCCCGTATTTCTTGCGGTGTATCCCGGATTTTTTGTCTATGACGCTCAGGACGAGCTGATGCAGGTGGTCACCAGGAATTTTTCCACCCATCACCCTCTGCTTCATGTCCTTTTGCTGGGAGGGGTGGTACAGCTTGTGCATAAGCTTGGCGGCTCCTACAATCTTGGAATCGCTCTCTATACGCTGCTTCAGATGGCGGCTCTGTCCTGTATTTACGCCTGGGGGATCGGGCGGCTGAAAGGGGAGGGTGCGGGCCGCACCTTCCGGATTCTGTCCGCTGTGTATTTCGGGCTATTTCCCGTACTGGTAATGTTTTCTCTGTGCAGTGCAAAGGACGGGCTGTTTACGGGTATGCTGTTTATGATGGTTCTGCTGCTGCGGAGCATGATCAGGGATCCGGGACGGTTCCTTAAGAGCCGGGCGGACGTGCTTTTGTTTGCTGTCTCATCCCTTCTTATGATGCTGCTTCGCCATAACGGGTTCTATGCCTTTGCCGTGTTTTCGCTGGGAATGTTTTTGTTTGAGAGAGCTCTGGGATTCGCTGCGGGAAGAAAGAAGCTTTTGTTTTTGTTTGGGGGAATTTTTGCGGGCTTTCTTCTGGTGAATCAGGCTCTTGCGCTGGCTCTTCATGCGGACGATTCAGAAAACCAGGAGCTCCTCACGGTGCCCATCCAGCAGATGGCCAGGGTTTACAGCATGGAGGGGGATACGCTCTCCCGGGAAGAAAAGGACACGCTGCATGAGATTCTGCCGGAGGAAGCGCTAAGACGCTATACGCCCAAGGTTTCCGACGGGGTCAAGGTGGATTTTGATAATGAGGCTTACAGCCGGGATCCGGCCAGGTACTTAAGGCTCTGGCTGAAAATAGGGGTCAGGCATCCGTTCGCCTATCTGAACGCCTGGTTCATGACCTCCTACGGCTTCTGGTATCCGGATGCGGTGATCGATGTCTACCGCGGCAACAGTGTGTTTACCTTCACCTATGGGGACAGCTCCTATTTCGGCTATGAGGTGGAGGAGCCGGGAAGGCGGGAGAGTAAGATCCCCGCTCTGGACGAGCTCTACAGGAGGATGTCCCTGGAAATTGCGCAGCAGAGAATCCCGGTTTTGTCCATGCTGTTCTCCCCGGGGTTTCTGTTCTGGTCGGCAGCGTTTTTGATTGGCTTTTTGTGGTACGGCAAAAGAGGAAGAAGGGCGGCGGCCTATATGCTGCCTGCGCTGGTGTGGCTGACCGTGATACTGGGGCCGACTTATCTGGTGCGGTATGTGGTGTTTCTGTGGGCGCTGGCTCCGGTGCTTTTGTTTGATGCGGGCTTTGAACTGTGGAAGAAATAGACGAAAGGTTTTTCGTCTGTGAGGCATGTGTTCCGTCTTTCATAATCCCGGAGCCTGACAGCTCTTTGGCTTTTGGCCTGAGGCGCAAATCGGATTTCATTGATAAAATGCATTAGGGTTACATAGGACAGACGGGACGGCACTAAGCGGCATCCGTGCCGCAAGTGCCTGAAACCGCCGTCCATGGCGGTTTCACCCTGACAGGAAGGCATTTTATTAATGAAATTGCCGATTTCCTCCAACAGTCCATGCATCCAAAGAGCTGTCAGGCTCCGGGATTATGAAAGACGGAATGCAAGTCATGGACAGAAAATATTGGAAAAACAGTTAAGCCCAGTGATCTCTGCAAGGTTTGCCTCGATGATTTGATAATCACGCACTATTGTGATATACTACCTATGATAATCTTGTAA
>CAJUIO010000045.1:0-1163 GCA_910586025.1 uncultured Lachnospiraceae bacterium | reverse complement strand
CGATGATTTGATAATCACGCACTATTGTGATATACTACCTATGATAATCTTGTAAAATTAGGTAATTGCGAAACTTGTAAACTTACAGAATATATTGTCTGAATATTTTCGGAACTTACTGTTTCGTAAACACCTGTAATCTTGTAAAATCTGGAAAGGAAGGCATGATTACCGGATGAATAAAATTGTTTATAAGAGCAGGGCGATAGAGGCGGTCATCATTATGGCGGCGGTATGTCTTCTTTTGACGTTGTGGCCTTTGAGGCTGTGGCATGAACAGGTCACGTCCTCCCAGGGAGCGGCCACGGGAGCCATGACCGGGGTGATTGATGAGGAGAAAACCGTGCTGCAGACTATAACGGCGCAGTATGATCACATGGACACGATCCGTGTGTATCTTGGCGGGGAGAGTCATGGGGAGAGTTTTTATCTGAGAATTCTGGACGAACAGTGGCAGATGGTGTGCGAAGAGAGGGTGGCTATTGATCCCGGGTCTCTTCCCGGCTATCAGGAGGCCGTGATTGATATTGACATGGAGGTGGGGAAGAATTATCATGTGATTCTGCAAGGGGACGATTCGGAGATCTTTGCAGGCTATGAGCCCTATTCCCCTGAGGAAATGCCTTTTTTTGTGACTCTGTATTACAATGACAGCACGGTGGAGGGCGCATGCCTCGTGGCGGACTACAATTACGGCGTTCCGCTGCGGAAGGGAAGGGTGCTTTCCTGCGGAGCGGTTATTGCCGCCGCCACCGCACTTCTCCTGCTTCTTGTACGTGTGTTTTTCCGGAAAAAGGAGGATAAGCTGATCACGGTGGAGAGAGCCTTCAAATACACCATGAATCCGATTGTCGGAATATGTACTTTGGCATGTCTTGCGGCGGTGGTCTCCGGCGTGTTCGGCAATTATCTGCTGGATAATGCGGTATTTTTTATCAGCGTTATTTTCCTCTCCGGCATTTTATTTTACGGGATCAACCACGACAGACAGGGGCAGGAGGATATCCTTACCCTGCGTTATCTCAAAAGCCACGGGGCGGATCTGTTTCAGTCGGTCTGTATTGCGGGAGCCATTGCGGCGTGCTGTGAATATATGAGCGGTCTGTACGACATTCATCACAGCGTGGCGGAGCGCAGGGAGATGCTCTGGTTTGCCCTTGCGG